>NZ_JADJKT010000009.1:0-101446 GCF_016705895.1 Candidatus Villigracilis affinis
ATACACCAACCTCGGCAAAACTGGATTGAAGGTCTCGCGTCTGTGTTTGGGGATGATGACCTACGGCTCAAAAGCAATGGCGCGAGTGGATATTGGATGAAGAACAGGCAAGCCATTTGTCAAGCGCGCTGGATGCGGGCATCAATTTCTTCGACACCGCGGATGTTTATTCATGGGGAAAGTGAAAACGTTACAGGCAATTTACTAAAAAGGAATCAAAAGAGAAATATCATTGTCGCTACAAAGGTATTTCCACCATGAGCGATGACGTAAATGACCGCGGCCTCGCGCAACACATCATGGACTCCATCGACAAATCTCTGAAACGCCTGCAAATGGATTACGTGGACTTGTACCAGATTCATCGCTGGGACTACAACACGCCCATCGAAGAAACGATGGAAGCCTTGAATGATGTCGTCCGCGGGGAAGGCTCATTACATCGGCGCATCGTCGATGTTTGCGTGGCAATTCATGAAGGCACTGCATGTTTCAGAGATGAACGGCTGGTCGAAGTTCGTGTCAATGCAGAATCACTATAACCTCGTTTACCGTGAGGAAGAGCGCGAAATGATCCCGTTGTGCAAAGATCAGGGCATCGGGCTGATTCCGTGGAGCCCGATGGCGCGCGGATTTTTTGCAGGCAACCGCAAACGCGGCGGGGGCGGCGAGACAAAGCGCGCACAAAGCGATCCATTTGCCAATGAGTTGTATTTCCGCGAAGAGGATTTTGTCATCGCTGAGCGCCAGCGGAGGTGGCGAAGAGTCACAATGCATCGGCTTCGCAGGTGGCATTGGCCTGGGTGCTGAACAAGCCCCATATCGCCGCACCCATTATCGGGTCCAGCAAGATCGAGCATTTGGATCAGGCCATCGCCGCGTTGGAGATCAAACTCAGCGAAGACGAAATCAAGTCGCTTGAAGAGTTGTATCAGCCGCATCCAATTCTGGGACATGCGTAAGATGTATATCCGTTTTCTATTCCTTGGCTATCGAATCTTTTGTTTTTTGTTTCGGCCTGTGCGCATGGGCGTGCGGGTGATGATGATCCAGGATTCGAAAGTGACGCTCGTGCGGCAAACGTATTTACCGGGCTGGTTCATGCGGCGGCGGACTCAAACGCGGCGAAACATTGGATCAGGCCGCGCGGCGTGAAGCATTCGAGGAAACTGGCGCGGAACTTGGGAAAGTTTGGCTGATGGGCGCGTACACCAGTTTCAAGGATTGGAAGACCGATCACAATCTTGTTTTTGTCTGCGAGATTTCAAGATCACGGGCAAACCCGATAGTGAGATCGCCGAAATCCAATCCTTCCCTTTGGATGCATTGCCCGCAGGGTTGTGGCCGGGACATGTGCGCAGACTCGAAGAATATAAAATGGGACAGGCGAACCCGCAATTTGGAGAGTGGTGAAATGGAATGGAAATTGCTTTGGGAAATTTTTATACTATTCACACGGGTGGCATTGTTTTCGTGGGGCGGCGGACCCGGCATCGCTGGCGTTGATGCAGCGTGAAGTGGTGACTGCGGGCTGGGCATCCAACGAAGAGTTCGCGGATGCGGTGGCAGTAGGCAACGCCTTGCCTGGGCCAATCGCGCCGCAGGTTTCTGCGTATGTGGGGTATAAAATATCCGGGCTGTGGGGTGCCGTCTCTGCGACGATGGGAACGGTGTTCCCAACAACTTTATTGATGCTGATCATGGTGGTTTATTTTTTCAGCATCAAAGACAGCCCGGCGGTGGCGGCCATGTTGAAGGCTGTGCGGCCTGTGGTTGTAGGTCTGCTTTTATGGACGGCATACACCATGGCGTATGCTGTTTTTAGTGTAAGCAAGGTCGGCTGGGGAAATGGCCTCGTGCAAAACTGGGACAAGGTCATCATCGCGATTATCGCTTTTGCGCTGCTTACTTTAACCGAGATCAACCCTGGTCTGGCTGGTCATCGCTGGGGCCGTTTTTGGGTTTATTGCATACAAGTAAAAAGGAGATTTCTCATGCTTAAGAATTTACCATCCACACCAGAGGCCATCCTTGCAATGGAATGGTCCGATTACGAACCGCATTTCAAGGCTTTGCAATCCGTCGAATTGACAGCCGCCAACGTAGGCGAGTGGCTCTCCGATTGGTCTGCGCTGGCAGATAGATTGGACGAGCAATTCACGCGCCGCTTTGTCGCGACCACGCAATACACGACCGATGAGGAAATCGAGAAGAATTTCAATCACTTTATCGAATCCATCCAGCCCAATGCGCGCACAGAGGAGCAGAAACTGAAAGAGAAACTGCTCGCCAGCGGTTTACAGCCCGCGAACTTCAAAATGGGGCTGAAGAAAATGCGTGCCGAAGAGGATATCTTCAAGCAGGCCAATCTTGAATTACTGACCGAGGAACAAAAATTGAGCGGCGAGTACGACAAGATCCTCGGCGCACAGACCATGATGTGGGAGGGCGAGGAACGCACCATTTCGCAAATGTTCCCCCTGTATCAGGACAAGGATCGCGCGGTCCGCGAAAAAGCGTGGAAACTGGTTGTGGATGTGCGCGTGGAGAACCGCGAAGCGATCCATAGCCTGTGGAAAAGTTCATGGACTTACGGCTCAAGATCACAAAAAATGCCGGCATGTCCAACTATCGTGACTATATGTGGGCGCAAAGATTCCGCTTCGATTATTCACCCGCTGATTGCAAGACCTTTCACGATGCGATCGAAGAGGTCGTTGTCCCTGCGGCAACTCGTCTTTATGAAAAACGCAGAAAGAAGTTGGGACTCGAAACGCTGCGTCCGTGGGACCAGATGGTAGATACATCAAATCACAGTCAGCTTAAGCCATATCAAACCATCGACGAATTCAAATCCAAGTCAAAGGATGTATTTACCAAAGTGGACCCGAAGTTTGGTGAGTACTTCCAGATCATGCTGGATCATGACCTGCTCGACCTTGAAAGCCGTAAGAACAAGGCGCCGGGGCGTACAACCTGATCTATGGGGTCAGTCAAAAACCATTCATCTTCATGAGCAATACCGGCACACCGCTGGATGTGGATACCATACTGCATGAAGGCGGACATGCCTTTCATGCATTTGAAGCGACCGTCGTTCCGTATTTCCATGAGCGCGCCGAGAATTATGTCCCTGCTGAATTTGCGGAAGTGGCCTCGATGGCGATGGAATTGCTGGCTTCTCCCTATATCACCAAAGAACATGGTGGTTTCTACACCGAAGGCGAAGCCGCGCGCGCGCGTTTCGAACACCTTGAAGGAATCGTCACGTTCTGGCCGTATATGGCGTTGGTAGATGCCTTCCAGCATTGGATCTACGAAAACCCGAAGATCAGTTCAGACCCGGTACAATGTGATGAGAAATGGGGGGAATTGTGGGATCGCTTCCTCCCCGGTGTGGATTACAGCGGACTCGAGGATGCCAAAAAGACCTATTGGCATCGCCAGGGACACATCCACACGGCTCCTTTCTATTACATTGAATATGGTCTCGCTCAATTGGGCGCGGTGCATTTGTTTGTGGAGGGCTTTGGGATTCAGTCACCCCCTCACCGCGATTACTTGAATTATACAGAAAAGCATTTTGGGAACGCAAACAATCCAAACAGATGGTGTCTCGAATGTTTTGCTTTTATTCGCCCCATTCACACTCGGTTTTCCTGAATTGGTTTCAGCCTTGAGTGATGAGGCGTTTTTACGTCATTGGCAGGTATTCATTGGTAAAATAAACTCGAAATCATTCACAGGAGAAATCTCTTGGCTGAAACTCTAAAGATCGTCATTCCCATGGCTGGCTGGGGAACCCGAATGCGCCCGCATACGTGGAGCAAGCCGAAGCCGCTGGTAAGTGTGGCTGGAAAAACGTCACTTGAACATTTGATGGATATGTTCAAGACTCTGCCGGAACCTGAAAATGTGGAATACATTTTCATTGTGGGGCCATATCTCGGCGAACTGCAAGTCCCCCCTTTCATCAAGGAAAAATATCCAAATCTCAAGGCGCATTTCGTGGTGCAGCATGAAATGAAGGGACAGTCGCATGCGCTGGCGCTGGCCCGCGAGTATCTGCACGGCCCGATGATGGTCTGTTTTTCAGACACTTTAATGGAAACAGACTTCTCCTTCCTCGCAAACGAGGCGGCGGATGGCGTGGCCTGGGTGATGCCGGTGCCCGATCCGCGCCGCTTTGGGGTGGCCGAGCTCAACAACGACGGCTGGGTGACGCGCTTCATCGAAAAACCGCAAAGCATGGACAACAACCTTGTGGTAGTTGGGTGTTATTACTTTAAGAGCGCCGAGAAACTCCTCGCCGCCATTGACGAGCAAATGCAGCGCGGCATCATGCTCAAAGGCGAATACTTCCTCACCGATACGATCACTATGATGATCGAACATGGCGCGAAGGTCCGCACGAATCAGATCAGCACCTGGCTGGATACGGGAACCATCGAAGCGACTCTGGACACGAACCGCATCCTGCTCGACCGAGGGGCTGATAATTCGTCCGAAGCAGCGACCAGGCCGACAGTTAAGATCGTGCCGCCGGTCTTCATCCACCCCACCGCTGAAGTGGATTCAGCTGTCATCGGGCCATATGTTTCCATCGGCGCGAATTGCAAGATCAGCGCAGCCGTGATCCAGGACAGCATCATTGAAGAAGGCACCCAGATCAAGCGGGCCGCTTTGAAGCGGTCTTTGATCGGGAGCAATTGTCACATTGAAGGTCAGACAGACAAGGAAGAAGCTTCATCGCTGAATATCGGCGATAACAGCAGCGTGATCCACCCGTAGAAAATTATGGAAACCGTCGAATGCCGTTCCGATACCGAATATGCAGAGAGGCCGCTTTCATTGTTATGGCAGGGATGCCGCTATGAAATTGCGGAGATCATTTCGCGCTGGCGCGGGCCCGGCGAAAAAGGGTTCTGCGTAAAAACGGCAAATGGCTCCACCTTTGAATTAACGTACCAGGAAATCTCAGACGACTGGCACGTACAACCCATATAAGGAGGCTCAATGCAGGCAGTAAGTGAAGTAGGTAGTGTGGCTCGATTGTCGAAGCGTGTGGCTGAATTAAAGCCCAGCGGCATTCGCAAATTTTTTGATATCGTTGCAACCATGAAGGATGTGATCTCTCTGGGGATCGGTGAACCCGATTTCACCACACCCAAACCGATCCTCGATGCGGGTATTCGTTCATTGCAAAATGGCGAAACGCACTACACATCCAATCATGGCAAGGTCGAGTTGCGTCAGGGGGTTGCGGAGAATCTGCAAAAACTCTACAACGTAAAATACGACCCGCTCACTGAAGTTGTGGCGACCGTGGGTGTTTCAGAAGCGTTGTATCTCACCTTCACCGCCATTCTGGAACCGGGCGATGAAGTCATCATCCCGACACCCTGTTTCGTTTCCTATCAAGCGGAAGTCATTCTCGCAGGCGGCGTACCGGTTGAAATTCCCGCGCGCCTCGAAAACAACTTCACCATTGACCCGGACGACATCCGCAAGGCCATCACCCCGCGGACGAAGGTCATCTTTATTGGTTATCCGTCCAACCCCACTGGAGCCGTGGCTCCCCGTGAAGTAATGCTGGAGATCGGAAAAATTGCAGAACAGCACGACCTGATCGTGGTCTCCGATGAGATCTACGACCGTCTCGTGTACGATTTCGAACACGTCTGCTTCCCCGCATTGGATGAAAGCCTGCGCCGCCGCACCGTTCTGCTCGGCGGATTTTCCAAGGCTTACGCCATGACGGGCTGGCGCATCGGCTATGCCTGCGGCCCGGCAGATATCATTCAAGGCATGGTGCGCATTCATCAATACACCATCATGTCTGCGCCGACCACCGCACAGGATGCCGCCATCGAAGCGTTGAAGATCGGTGAGCCGCATGTGCAGGAAATGGTGACGGAATACAATCGCCGCCGCCGTCTGCTGGTGGATGGATTGAACCGCCTCGGCCTCTCGACCTTTGAGCCGCGCGGCGCTTTCTATACATTCCCCAACATCAAAGCCACCGGCATGGATGATGAAACCTTTGCCGAAACTCTATTAAAAGAAGAGGGTGTGGCTGTTGTGCCGGGCAATGCCTTCGGCCCGGGCGGAGAGGGTTTTGTCCGCGCTTGTTATGCCACTGAGTACAGCAAGATCGAAGAAGCCCTGCGCCGCATGGAACGTTTCATGAGCAGGCACGGGTAAATTCAGTGAATAGCAATCAGTAATCAGTTGGGACGGGCTTCGTAAAGTGGTCCGTCCCTTTTTTATTTACATCCGCAACATATCGTATAATTTTCAAATTCAACAAAACAGGTGTCCCATGTCAAACGCAAAAATCACATCTTCGTTGGTGTCCGTTCAATGGCTGGCAGAAAATTTCGAGGCCGGGAATTTGGTCATTTTGGATGCGAGCATGAAACCGGTCACGCCCGTAGGGGATGCTTCTTCACAGGGAGGCACCGCCTGCATCAAAGGTGCGCGGCGATTCGACTTTGACAACGACATCCGCGAAAAGAACACCGACCTGCCGCACATGATGCCTTCAGCGGAATTCTTCACCGAAGAAATGCAAAAGCTGGGAATCAACCAGGACAGCGCCATCGTGGTCTATGACTATGTGGGCGTGTATTCCAGTCCGCGGGCATGGTGGATGTTCCGCGCGATGGGACATAATCAGGTGGCCGTACTCGATGGCGGCCTGCCTGCGTGGAAGAAGGCTGGGCTTCCGTGTGGAGAACAAGCTGAAAGAGAATCCAGCCAGCGCGGAGATTTCATTGCACATCCGCAGGCGGGATTGTTCTTTGATTCTGCGCAGGTTCGCGAAGCACTCACCGATTCCAATTTTGCCGTGCTGGATGCCCGCTCGGAGGGGCGCTTCAAAGGCGTGGAACCCGAACCGCGCGCGGGACTCCGGGGTGGTCACATGCCCAACTCGCTCAACCTGCCTTTCGCAAACGTCGTCGTGGATGGTTTCGTCTTGCCGCCCGCCCAACTCGAATCCGTTTTTTCAAAATTGGTTAAGAAAGAACAGAAGCTCATCTTTAGCTGCGGTTCCGGCGTCACAGCCTGCATCGATGCATTGGCGGCGGAATTGGCAGGTTATTCAAATCTTTCCATCTATGACGGTTCGTGGGCAGAATGGGGATTGCCATCTTCGGGATTACCGGTTGAAACAAATTAACACATTCACAATTCGATAAATTTATTTTTACAAAAATACAGGAGAGAGAAAATGGACAACACGTTAACCATCACCAAAAGCATGGAAGGAAACACCTGCGTTCTACACCTTGCTGGCAGAATCGATGGACAAAGCGAAAGCACCCTGATGAAATCCGCGCAGGATGAACATAACGCAGGCGCGCGTTACCTACTGCTCGACCTAAGCCAGGTGGAAATGCTCACCAGCGCCGGGTTACGCATCATTCATCTCATCTACAAACTCTTTACACCCAAGGCTGATGTTGAGGAATGGGAAAAGAATCACCCGGGCGAGCCTTATAAATCCACGTATTACAAACTTGCAGGCGCAAGCCCCGAGATCTATTACATCCTCAATATCGCGGGGTTCCTGCGCAACATTCCCATCTATGCAGACTTGCAGGAAGGCCTGCGTTCATTTAAAAGTTAGCAAAGCATGGGATACATCCTCCTCGAAGGCGGCGCTGAATTTGGCGGACAGATGTCCGAACCTGATCTGCGTGCCATTGAATTGGCAGGCGGATTCGATGCCCCGATCTGCATCATCCCCACAGCCGCCGCGCCCGATCACAATCACAAACGCGCGGGGAATAACGGCATCCGCTGGTTTCGAAGCCTCGGTGCGCGGAATGTCTTCGCTGTGGATGTGATCGACTCAACCAGCGCGAACGACCCCGCCCTCGCCGCATCCATTCGGACCTCGAAACTGGTCTATTTACTCGGAGGATTTCCCCGCCATTTGGGAGAGACTCTTGCAAACAGCCTGTGTTGGCAGGCGGCATTGGATGCCCATGAACATGGAGCGGTCATCGCAGGCAGCAGCGCGGGGGCGATGGTTCTGTGTGAACATTATTACGATCCCTACGAAAAGAAAGTAGTGCGCGGACTGAATCTAATTCCCAACGCCTGTGTCCTACCACATCACAATAACTTTGGGAGATCATGGGCGAAACAACTGCTTCAATTATTACCCAACGCCACCCTGATCGGCATAGACGAATCCACTGGAATCATTAATGATTTGGATGGCGGGTGGCAGGTCCACGGTGCGGGGGAGATCATGCTTTATCACGGGGACCAGTCCACAGGTCATGGGCGAGGCGCGCATTTTCATCTTCATCGTATTGCATGATTCAAGTCACCTGCAATTTCCGCTGATAAATTCTGGTTTATAAACAAGCGATAACGGATGTATAATTTTATTTATCCATGGAAACGACTTTAACCATCACACGGGAAGAAATCCAGGCAAACAACCCCATCACGGTGTTGCACCTGCAAGGCTGGCTCGATGCAAAAGGGGAGGAAAATCTGCTTGCCGCCGCGCGCGCCGCATACAGTGAAGGTGCGCGGTTCATGATCCTCGACCTTGCCGGAGTGGAGACGCTGACCAGCGCAGGCATGCGGGCCATGCACAAAGTTTATAAACTATACACTCCCACTGAGGAGCGCATGAAGAGACTGCGCGTATCGATCTGCAACGCTCCCGTTCAGGTGAATAATATCCTTGGCATCACGGGTTTTCTATTAAATATCCCCAGTTATCGCAACATGCAATTGGCAATCGATTCATTCAAGTAACAGCGCATTCAACCTGAATTTTTTTTGAAAATCTTTCTTCCCTGTTGACACAACACAAAGAAGAAAGATTATTTTATTAAATGATGTTGTGCAAAGGGTGCGGCGTGCCGCACCCGGGTGAATTCAATAAGCGAAGGCAGGCCTTATCATGAGATCCACATTCCGCGCTTTACGAAACAAAAATTTCGCAGCATTGCTTTTCGGCCAGACCCTTTCGCGCATCGGCGATTTTCTTTTTCAGATCGCGCTCGCATGGTGGGTGTTGGAAAAGACAGGTTCCGCCACGGCGATGGGCACGGTTCTCTTTTTCAGCACATTACCCATGGTCGTTTTTGTGCTGGTCGGCGGCGTGGTCGTGGATCGGATGCGGCGCGGCCTGCTGCTTTTCATGTCTGACATGGCGCGTTGTTTTATCATGGTGGTGGGGGCATGGCTCGCATTTACAGACCAGCTCGTGCTTTGGCAGATCTACGTGATCGCGATCCTCTTCGGCTTTGCCGATGCCTTCTTTTTGCCCGCATATAACGCCCTCATCCAGCAAATGGTCGCAGAGGAAGACCTGCCCAGCGCAAATTCCATCAATAGCCTGAGCATGCAATTCGGGCGCGTGGCTGGCCCAGCCATCGGCGGATTGATCGTCGGCTTCGGTGGAACAGCCGTCGCATTTGGATTCAACGCCCTGTCATTTTTCATCGGCGCGTTGACAGTGGCCTCGCTTCTTAACCTCCCCGCGCCTGCCTCTACAGACCAGGGCGGATTCACCCTCAAGCAGTTCAAGGAAGACCTGCGCGATGGATTCGGCACGATCTTTTCAACGCCCGTTTTATGGGTGGCGATCCTTGTTTTTGCGTTTACGAATATTACGCTTGCAGGCCCATACAGTATCGCCATGCCTTTCCTCGTCCAGCAGGAATTGGGCGGCGATGAAAAAATGCTCGGATTCATTTATGCCATCTTCCCCATCGGTTATGCCATTGCCAGCCTCATCATGGGAAGTTTTCAAAAGATCCGTCACCGCGGAATTGTTTTTTATGTCTGCGGCGCGATCGCAGGCATTGGTCTCGGCGTATTCGGTTTTGGGCTGCCTTTATATTTGCTGGTCATCGCCGCGCTTCTCAACGGCGCAGCGCTCGAAATCGACGGACTTATCTGGACCAACCTCATGCAGGAAAAAGTCCCCCCCGAAAAGATGGGACGCGTCTCCAGCGTGGATTCACTTGGGTCGTTCGTTCTACTCCCGATCGGTTTTGCATTCACAGGCTGGCTGATCGACACCATCGGCGTGACATCCGTTTTCATTGCCGCGGGCGCAGTGACGGCTGTGATCAGTTTACTGCCCCTGCTGCACCCTGTGATTCGGAAATTAGATTAGCCGCTCAATTCCTAAGCAAACTATCATCTGCATATAAGAAAGTTTTTTTAGAATGGGGACATCAACAAGACATGAAAACTTTCCTTGTCGGATTGTTATTTTATTAACCGCCTGCGCTGCAACTCCAAAAACTGCGCAAACGAATCTCACCACGCTGCCTGACCTCGGGCCAGCCCCCGAACTAAAAAATGATATCTGGCTAAATGTAGATTCGCCCCTGCGTCTTGCAGATTTGCGCGGAAAAGTCGTCGCCATCGACATGTGGACCTTTGGCTGAATTAATTGTCAACATGTGATTCCTTCGTTGAAGGAATGGGACGAAAAATATCGCGACCAGGGACTTATCATTATCGGCAACCATTACCCTGAATTTTTCTTTGAAGAAGACCTCGCCAACCTGAAAGCCGCCGTTGCCGAAAATGGAATCAAATACGCAGTTGCACAGGATAACGACGGTACAACCTGGCGGGCATACAAAAATCGTTACTGGCCTACACTATACCTGATCGACAAAAATGGACACATTCGCTATATCCATATCGGCGAAGGAAGATATGAGGAAACAGACACAGCCATTCAAAGTTTGCTTGCCGAGCAATACCCATAAAACATTAATATTAAGGAGAGAGTTATGACCAGCTTATTCAAAACCGTTCCGATCCGCTCATCCGAGATCACGCCGAAGAGTGTGTATCTTTCACGCCGTGATTTTATGAAAGCCGCCACGCTCACCACAGGGGCGGCTTTGTTGACTGCCTGTGCTCCTTCCGTGGCCGATGCTTCCGCAGATGAGGCACCCGTTCCAACGTCAGGTGCGACCGATGAATTGGGCGACCCGGTCAACTCCTATTCAGATATCACCAATTACAACAACTACTACGAGTTCACCGTCGATAAACAGCAGGTGGCCGACGAAGCGCAAGGGTTCAGCCTCGCCCCGTGGACCGTGGAAGTGGGCGGCCTGGTCAACAACCCGAAGACATTTGGCATCGAAGACCTGTTGAAGTTGTTCCCGCAGGAGGAACGCATTTATCGTTTGCGCTGTGTGGAAGCCTGGAGCATGGTCATCCCGTGGACAGGCTTCACCCTCGCCAGCCTGCTCGAAATGGTCGAGCCGACTTCAGATGCGAAGTATGTCCGCTTTGAAACTGTCTTCCGTCCCGAGGAAATGCCCGGGCAAAAAAGCCCGTTCTATCCGTGGCCGTATCAGGAAGGCCTGCGCCTCGATGAAGCCATGAACGACCTCACCCTGCTTGCCACGGGTTTGTATGGCGAACCCAACGTGGCACAAAATGGCGCGCCGATCCGTTTGGTGGTGCCGTGGAAGTATGGCTTCAAATCCATCAAATCCATCGTGAAGATCGAGCTGGTTTCCGAAGAGCCTTCCACGCTTTGGAGCAACATCGCCTCGAACGAATACGGTTTTTATGCAAACGTGAATCCCGATGTGGATCACCCGCGCTGGTCACAGGCCTCCGAGCGGCGCATCGGTGAGCTCAACCGCAGACCCACTCTGCCCTTCAACGGCTACGGCGAACAGGTCGCGAATCTGTACGACGGCATGGATCTGAGTGTGAATTACTAAACCAGAGATAAGCGGAGATCGCAACAGCATCTTCGTTTATATTCGACAAAAACACTTCATGAAAAAATTCCCATACACACCGTTACAGATCGCCGTTCACTTGTATGCATGGTCGGGTCTTGTACTTTTGCTTTTTGATTATTTCACAAGCAACCTCTCCCCCAATCCAATTCAAGACCTTGAACAGCGCACAGGCAGACATGCCATCACATTGCTTGTGCTTTCACTGCTATGCACCCCCATCAACACCATCTTCAAATGGAGCGAGCCGCTCAAACGCCGCCGCGCGCTCGGTGTGTATGCTTTCCTTTATGCAGCCATTCACATGATCATCTTCGTCGATCTTGATTTCGGGCTGGCGTGGAGCAGTGTCATAAAAGAAGTTATTGAAAAGCCGCGCCTGATCGTCGGTGTCATCGCCTTCATACTGCTAATTCCGCTGGCGCTCACTTCATTCGACATCTGGAAAAAACGCCTCGGCAAAAACTGGAAACGCCTGCACCAACTCGTCTATCTCATCGCGCCGCTGGTCTTCCTTCATTATATTTGGAGCAAAAAAGGCGACCTGCTTTCATTACAGGGAGAAGTCCTCAAACCGATGATCTACGGACTCATCATCGGGATTTTCCTCATCTTCCGCATTCCCCCGATTCGAAAAGCACTCGCCTCTTTTTCGACCCGCAGTCTGGCTCTGCTCAATAAAAAGGATCCACAACCCAAAGTGGATACGCCATAAGAACAAGTGCGTCGCACCAGCTCGTTCGGGGGGGGGGGGCGAAGAACCTCTGAATTTAGCGTAGGCGAGGGATTAAAAAGAAATTTCAACTCGCTTGGTGCGACGCACTCAATACTTCGTTAGAAAATTCCGCGCAGGAGCAACAGCAGACCAACGATTGCCAGCGGAACGCCGATGATCGCACCGATTACCGTCAGGCTGACAATCACGCCGACGAGGATCAAGACGAGGCCAAGCACCATCGCAACGAAGCGGCCTGTCAACTCCACGATCACGGCAAGCAGTTTCCAGATTGCGGCGAATGGCCACAAATACCAGGGGATATGTTGTTTTGTTTGAGTAGTCATAAGTACCTCCGCTTTGTTTTACGCAAAACCAGCCAAAACGATGCAAGATTGCAAATTCAATTTGCTTTATAATCCATCCATGAACATGAAAGCAAAATTCAATAAATATTGGTTGATTCCCATTGCGCTGCTGCTTGCCATCGGCGTTTATTACCTTCCGCCTGTTCACAGCCGCCTCGCCTGGCGCGTGGACGCCGTACGTGTGCAAATTATTTACTTCTTCAACCCGCCCGATGAAGTAGTCTTCGAACCCAGCGGAGAAACACCGCTCACCGTCGAAACGGCCCTCGCCACCGCGCGCGCCGAATACATGCTGACTCTCACCCCGCAGTTCACACCGACCGTCACTCCCACAACCGGACCAACTGCAAGGCCCACGATCACATCCACACCCCTGCCTGCGGCAGTCAATTTGGAAGGCGTCGTTTACGTAGACCAGCACGAACGCTGGAATTATTGCGGTCCCGCCAATATCACCATGGCCCTCAACTTCTGGAGCTGGAAGGGCAACCGCGATGATGTGGCAAAGATCGTCAAACCCGGCTCGGGCGATACGAAAGTCAATTTCATCGACCGCAGCAAAGACGATAAAAACGTCATGCCATACGAACTGGTGGATTTCGTCAACGAGAACACCGAATACCGCGCGCTCATGCGCCACGGCGGCGATGAAAATCTTGTCAAACGTTTGATTGCCGCGGGATTCCCCGTGGTTGTGGAAAAAGGTTATTACGAACACGACACCACCGGCAAAATCAGCTGGCTCGGACATTATCTCTTCACCACCGGCTACGATGACGCCCGCGGCGGATTCATCGTACAGGATGCCTACACCAAACCCGGTAAAAACCTTCTGAGCGATTACGCCACCTATCTGGAAGGCTGGCGCGCTTTCAATTATCAATTCATGGTCGTGTACCCACCAGAACGTGAAGCCGAGGTGCTGGCTCTGCTCGGTCCATGGGTGGATGAAAATTGGGCGGCCCAACATGCGCTCGAACTCGCCGAAAAAGATATTCAAAGCCTGAACGATAACAACATGTTCTTCGCCTGGTTCAACAAAGGCACCAGCCATGTCCTCCTCAAACAATACGTGGATGCCGCCACCGCATACGATCAGGCATTTTCCACCTACGCCAAATGGGATGAGAAGGAACAGGAACGTCCCTATCGCATCATGTGGTACCAGACCGGTCCGTACTTCGCCTATTACTATTCCGCCCGTTATGCCGATGTCATCAGTCTGGCCGACACAACACTCTTCGACCCCGCCAACAAGAAAGGCCGCACGCTCGAAGAGTCCCTGCTTTGGCGAGGGCGTGCCTACTACATGGCAGGCAATACCCAGGCCGCCATAGACGATTACCGCGCCGCATTGCGAATCCACGTGAATTGGGGTCCCGCCGTGCAGGCGCTTCAAGACCTCGGATTACAGCCGTAAGTTGTTGGCAAGTTATCAGGTCAACAGGTTTGAAGGTTAACTTGATAACTTGCCAACCTTCAAACCTGCGAATGAATCGCAGATGGAGTTGAATGAGAGTCCTACATTTCGCCGACGCACATATTGACATGGCCAACTATGGCCGCCACGACCCGCAGACAGGGCTGCCCATGCGCGTGCTTGATTTCCTCAAGTCGCTGGATACGATCGTGGATGCGGCCATCTCTCAAAAAGTGGACCTGGTCATCTTTGCGGGCGATGCGTATAAAGACCGTTCCCCCGCGCCGACGTTTCAACGCGAATGGGGTAGGCGCATCATGCGTTTGTCACAGGCGAAGGTTCCCACTTTATTGTTAATTGGTAACCATGATATTTCCCCGGCGGCGGGGCGCGCCCATGCCTTGCAGGAATTCAAAACCCTGCAAGTGCCGTTCGTGAAAGTGCTGGACCAGCCCAGTTTTCTAAAACCCGAAGATTTGTGGGGACTGCCCATACAGGTCATCGCCATGCCGTGGGTCACGCGTTCGGGGTTGATGGCTAACCTCGAAATGAGTGGAACCGAAACCGAGCAGATCTACTCGAACATCGAAGAACGGATCGCAGGCCTTGTGGACGAATGGGTCAGTGAAGCCGATAAAAACCTGCCGATCATTTTCACGGCACATGCCTCCATTGAGGGCGCGAAGTTTGGCGGTGAAAGACTCGTGATGCTTGGCAATGACCTCGTGCTTTCAGGTAGTTTGGTGAAGAATCAAAGATTCAATTATGTGGCAATGGGACACATCCACAAGCCGCAGGATGTGAATGAAGGCTATCAGCCGCCGGTGGTTTACCCAGGCTCCATCGAGCGCGTGGACTTTGGTGAGGCAAAGGAAGACCGTTTTTTTGTCATTGCTGAGATTGAGAGCGGAAAAGACACGCAGGTGGAGTGGGTCCAACTCACAGGGGCGAGAAAATTCATCGACCGCCGAACAGTTCTCAGGTCCAATGAGAACGTGACCGAAGCCCTTAAAGACGCATTGCCCAACCCGAAGGAAATGTCTGAGGCTATCGTCCGCCTGTCGGTTGAATATCCAAGAGAATGGGATACGTTGATCGATGAAACGGCTTTGAGAAAATACACCGAAGATGCCTTTGAATTTCATCTCGTGAAGCGGCCGCAAAGTGAGGCGCGTGTGCGCATCCCTGAAGGCCAGGTGGTAAGCAGTTTGAGTCCACTCAATCTGCTGGCGCAATATTTCGATGCCGCCAAAGTAAAAGACGCCGACGCGTTGAACAAGCTCGCACAGGAGATCATTTCAGAAGACGTACTCGACTCTTGACACCTGACACCTGACAATTGATACTAGGGCATCCTATCGCCGCGAGGTATTCATGTCAAAAGAGAATTCACGTTATCGCTGGTTCGTCGTTGCCGTTTTCTTTTTCTTTATGCTGCTGCACCAGACCGATAAGTTGATGATCGGATCCCTGCAAGTAGAGATCAGCGAAGATTTTCAACTCAATAACAAGCAATGGGGATTGATCAATTCGGGCGCGCTGATCGTAGCCACCATTCTCTACCCGATCTGGGGATATTTATACGACCGTTTTTCGCGCACAAAACTACTCTCCCTGGCTTCCTTCATTTGGGGCGGAACCACATGGCTCAATGCCATTGTGCGCACCTATGGAGGTTTTCTTTTTACACGCGCATCCACAGGCATTGACGATTCATCCTACCCCGGGCTGTTTACTCTCATCGCCGATTATTTCGGCCCTAACCTGCGCGGAAAAATTTATGGCATCCTGCAGCTTGCACAGCCGCTGGGATATCTGGTCGGCATGATCCTCGCGTTGATCGTCGCGCCGATGCTGGGAAGCTGGCGCGATGTGTTCTACATCACGGGGTCATTGGGGTTGGTGCTCGCCGTGCTGATCTATTTCGGCGTAAAAGAAATGCCGCGCGGACAGGCCGAGCCCGAATTCGAGAACATGCCTGAAATGCAGACCTTCAAATTCTCATGGGCTGAAGCCAAAGAGATCTTCAAAAAGAAGACCATGTGGTTCGTTTTCCTGCAGGGCTTTGCGGGCGTCTTCCCGTGGAATGTGATCACATTTTTCTTCTTCGCCTATCTTGAAAAAGAACGCGGCTATGATGCGAACAGCATTCTCTTCACAATGGCGCCTGTCATCCTCATTCTCGCCAGTGGATACTTCATCGGCGGTGCGCTCGGCGACATGGCCTTCAAACGTTCGAACAAGGGCCGCATCATTGTTTCCAGCATCGGCGTTTTACTTGGTGCATTGTTCATGTATCTCGCCATTACCACACCCATCGAAGCCAAGAATCAATTTTTCATTTTGATGTGTCTCACCGCCGTTTTTATGCCGCTTTCATCGGCAAACGTCATCGCCACGGTTTATGATGTCACTGTGCCCGAAGTCCGCTCTACTGCGCAGGCTGTGGAATATTTCATCGAAAACGCGGGCGCAGCCTTCGCCCCCATCCTCACAGGTTTCATCGCAGACGCCTACGATCTGAAGACCGCCATTCTGCTCATTTGCACGGCGGCATGGCTCTTATGTTTCTTCTTCTATCTCGGCGCGATCTTCACCATCGACAAAGACTCGCACGACCTCCGCAATCAAATGGCAGCCCGCGCAAAATCCATGTAACATGCACATCACGCAGATCGATCTCAATAACAAAAGGCAGGTGGAGGATTTCCTCCATTTGCCTTTTCCATTTACAGGGATATTCCCCAATGGGTGCCGCCTCTGCAAATGGACGAACGCATCCGACTTAACCCGAAGCGGTTTCCGTTCTACAAGCATTCTCATGCCGCATTTTTTATCGCTTACGAAGGAATCCACCCAATTGGCCGCCTCGCCATCCTCGACAATCGTCCCTACAATGAGTTCAACCATGAAGTCACTGCATTCTTTTATCTCTTTGAATGCGAAAACGACATCGCTGCTGCACAGGGATTATTCAATGCAGGCTTCGCTTGGGCACATTCACGCGGCCTGACCAAAGTCATCGGCCCGAAAGGCTTCACCCCCATGGACGGTTTCGGGCTATTGATCAAAGGCTTTGAGCACCTCCCCGCCTTTGGTCTGCCCTACAATCCCGATTATTATCCCGCCCTCCTGGAAGCCTGTGGATTCGAACCCGACCGCGATGCGGTCTCAGGCTACCTGGGCACCGATATTCAATTCCCCGAACGCATTCACGAACTGGCGGAACGCATCGCCCAACGCCGCGGATTGCACATTGCCCGTTTCAAAAAGCGCTCCGACCTGCGCGCACTCGTCCCAAAGTTAAAAGATTTATACAACAATGCCCTGCGCGGCACGGCAGGCAATGCGCCCATCTCCGATGAAGAAGCCGAGACTCTCGCCAACCAAATGATCTGGTTCGCAGACCCGAAACTGATCAAGATCGTGATGAAGGGCGAAACGCCCGTTGGGTTTTTGTTTGCCTATCCCAACATGTCCCTCGCGTTGCAGAAGATCAAGGGAAAGCTTTTCCCCTTCGGCTGGCTGACCGTTTTGCGCGAACTCAAGCGCACCGACCATCTCGATATCAACGGGGCAGGGCTCATCCCAGAATATCGCGGATCGGGCGGCATGGCCATTTTGTACAGCGAAATGTTCAAATCTGTGAAAGAAAGCGGTCAATTCCGCCATGCCGAGGTGGTTCAGATCGGCGTGGAAAACGAATCCATGCAGCGCGATCTTGAAAACTTCGGGGTGGATTTTTACAAGGTCCACCGAACCTATCAACGGTCCATGAAAGATGCGGCTTGAATTCCGCAAAAGGCGGGAATGTCGTGACAATCGTCACTGAAAGCAGGAAAAGTCAGCATGTTATAATCCGCATAAATTTTCACAAACCAAAAGAGGAAGACATGGCATACACAAACGTAAAAGTCCCTGAAGGTGGGGCAAAAATCTCGATTCACGATGGAAAGTTGAACGTTCCGAATAATCCCATTATCCCGTTCGTTGAAGGCGACGGCACGGGCCGCGACATCTGGCGCGCTTCGGTGCGTGTGTTCGATGCGGCCGTGGAAAAAGCCTACGGCGGCAAGCGCAAGATCCACTGGATGGAAGTCTACGCGGGCGAGAAGCCGTTCAAGATGTTCCAGAGCTGGCTGCCCGATGAAACCACCGAAGCGTTCCGTGAATTTTTGGTGGGCATCAAAGGCCCGCTTACCACCCCGATCGGCGGCGGCATTCGTTCATTGAATGTTGCGCTCCGCAAGTTGTTGGATTTGTACGTTTGCCAGCGCCCTGTGCGTTGGTATCAGGGCGTGCCTTCCCCCGTGAAGCACCCCGAGCATGTAGACATGGTTATCTTCCGCGAGAACACGGAAGATATTTACACCGGCATTGAATTCCAATACGGCACCGAAGATAACAAGAAATTCATGAGCATATTCAAGGAAGCATTCCCGAAGGAATATGCGAAGATGCGCTTCCCTGATACCGCGGGCATTGGCATCAAGCCTGTTTCTGTGGAAGGTACTGAAAGACTCGTCCGCGCTGCGATCCAATGGGCGTTGGAAAACAAGCGCAAGAGCGTGAACTTTGTTCATAAAGGCAACATCATGAAGTTCACCGAAGGCGCGTTCAAGGATTGGGGTTACACCCTTGCCAAGCGCGAATTCCGCAACCAGATTGTCACCGAGCGTGAGACCTGGATTTTGGGTAACAAAGAATCCAAACCCGGTTATGAGCGTGGAAGATAATGCCAAGGCAATCGACCCCGGCTTTGACATGATGTCTCCTGCCCAGCAGAACGACATCAAGGGCGAAGTGGAAGAAGCCTTGAAGTTGTGGGATACCCACGGCGACGGCAAGTGGAAGAAGATGCTGCTCATCAAAGACTCCATTGCTGATGTGAGCTTGCAGTTCACACTCATCCGCCCGCGCGATTATGATGTCATCGCCACCTTGAATCTCAACGGCGATTATCTCTCCGATGCGTTGGCTGCGCAGGTCGGCGGCATTGGTATTGCTCCGGGTGCGAACATCAACTATGAGACGGGTCACGCCATCTTTGAAGCGACTCACGGCACCGCGCCGAAGTACGCCGACCTGGACAAGGTCAACCCCGGTTCGGTCATTCTCTCGGGTGAGATGATGCTGCGCTACATGGGTTGGGGCGAAGCTGCTGATTTGATCGTCAAAGGCATGGAAGGCGCTGTGGCTGCCAAGACCGTCACTTATGATTTCGCCCGCCTGATGGATGGCGCGAAGGAGATCAAGTGCTCCGAGTTTGGCGATGCCATCATCAACTGGATGGATAAGGAAATCCCTGCGCCGAAGGCAGCAGCGGCTCCTGCCGCGAAGGCACCAGCCAAGAAGGTCGCAGCCAAAAAGACAGCAAAGAAGGTTGTTGCCAAGAAACCCGCAAAGAAGGCTGTTGCGAAAAAGGTTGTCAAGAAAGCCGTGAAGAAAGCTGGCAAGAAAAAGTAATCTACAAGTTTGAATCAAAAGATCGGGACCGAGGTCGGTTCCGATCTTTTTGTTTTGTGGGGTATCATCGTCGAATTGTCCTTCGACTACGCGCGCAAAATACGCGCTCCGCCTAGGACATAACTTTTTATTTTTATAAGGAGAAAAAATGAATATCGTTGTAAATATCATCACCGGTTTAGTAGCTGTTTTGCACGGATATTTCCTTATTCTCGAAATGTTCCTGTGGGAGAAGCCTGCAGGCCGCAAGTCCTTCCGCACCACGGCGGAGTTTGCGGCACAATCCAAAACGCTGGCGGCGAATCAAGGACTGTATAACGGCTTCCTCGCAGCGGGTTTGATCTGGGGCATTTTTGCAGGCGATGCAGTGAAGATATTCTTCCTGAGCTGCGTGATCATCGCAGGGCTTTTCGGCGCATACACGGTCAGCAAGCGGATATTTTATATTCAGGCTTTGCCCGCGATCATTGGGCTGGTGCTTCTTTTGGTGGTGTAGAATTATTTAACAAGCCCACATACAAAAAGAGTTCAGCCAAAAACGCTGAACTCTTTTTGTATCGAACGATTCGTTTCAGTTAAGGAGTTGTCGTGGCCTCGGGTGTCGGTATGGTGAAGAGTGCAGCAGCATCGATGGCTGTTTGGGGCATGCCATTCATGATCCAGCGGATGAAGACATCCACGATGTTGGGTTTGAGCGCGCGGTTGGGCGGCATGACGCCGATGAGTTCTTCCGCAGGCTTTTCAGGATTCATGATGGCATGTTCCTGAATGACTTGCAGGAGGTAACTGTTTTCATCACCTGCGATGATGTTGTTGGCGACGTTGTCACCTGTGGTGAGGATTTCCTCGTAGGAGGTCATCAGGTAATTGTTGTTTTCCTTGCCAGCGCGGTGACAGGAGATACAGTATCGTTTAACGATGGGTTGGATATGGACTTCATACGAAGGCACTTCGCCTTCCGCCAGCGGAGGGAACAGCGGCTTGAGCGCTTCAGCGGGAATCTCAAAGCGGTCATCCCACATGTAGCGCATGTACGTGACGATATAGTCGATCTCACTCCTGGAGAGTTCGCCGCCGTAGGCTTTGCCGAACGGGGTCATGCCCGCGTTGGGACGTCCGTAGGCGATGACTTCGTACATGGCGGAATCGGTGATGGTATAGAGCACGTCATGGCTGTTGATGGGTGTGATCTTTTCGCCTTCAAGACCTTCGACACCTTCGATAACCGCAACCGAACCATCGTCACCGTGGCATTCGGTGCAGTGGACGGAATATAAATCCTGCCCGGCGAATATCTGGTCCACGACGGTGTTGGCGACTTCGGTCTCTTCCACGGCGGGCGGCGTATGCAAGTTCATCACCATCCCTGAGACAATGACCATTGAAACAACGGTCAGGCCTGTCGTCCAGATGAAGAAGCGCGGATTCGTTTGCCTGGCGGTAAAGGATGCAATGAATAAAACGATCATTGCAACGCCGGGGATGGCGAGTCCCGCAGCCGCTTGCAACAAGCCCAATAGTTTCGATCCATCCGCAGAGACAGTCGGTATTTCAGACATCAAAGTTAGAAGGATAATGCCCACGACCATAATGGTCATAACCGAAATGGAGAGGGCGCGTTTTGCATAATGGCGGTCGGGGCTTTTTTCGATAAATGGCAGGAGTGTAAGCACGCCGACAGCGATACCGGGAATGAGCACGGTGGCAAGCCATTCGATTTTACCGAGCAGTGGAATTTGCCCATAAAGCGCGAGGAATTTGAAGAGGAAAAGGAAATACCATTCGGGGCGCGGAATGTAGGATGTATCGCTTGGATCAGCCTTGGGTTCAGGGGCAACACCGACAAAGCTTGCCAGTAAAACAAGCAGGATGAAAATGCCAAGTGAAACAACAACATCTTTGAAGATGCTATCGGGCCAGAAGCGCTCACCTTTATTTAATTCCTTTTCATACCGTGCGTTGATCTTCTTTTTGGTTTCTTCGTTCATGGTTGTATGCCTTGTATGGGGAAGCATCGGATTTTCTTTCTTCTTTCATCTTTTTACAAATGAAGGAAGAGAGAGGAAAGAAACTAATCTTCCTTTGTGGGGAAGTGCGACTCACCGTGTTTGATGATCAAAAACAAGTGGACGCCGATCAAGCCTGCCAGAACGGCGGGGATGATCCAGATATGTGCGGAGAAGAAGCGCTGCAAGGTAAGTGCGCTTAAATCAGGTCCGCCGCGCAGAGCTTTGAGAATGAATTCGCCGATGAAGGGAACGCTGCCTGCGATCTGTGTGCCGACCGTGGTCGCCCAATAGGCTTTTTGATTCCACGGGAGCAAATAGCCCGTGAAGCCCATACCAAGCGTGGCGAGGAACAGGCCGATGCCGATCAACCAGGTCAATTCGCGCGGGAATTTAAAAGAGGCGGTGATGAACACACGCAAAAGGTGAATAAAAACAACGATCACCATCAGGGTGGCACCCCAATGATGAATGCCGCGTATCAGCCAGCCAAATGCCACGCCTTCCATAATATATTGAACGGAATCATAGGCGTGATCGGGCGAGGGGGTGTAATAAACGGTAAGGAAAATACCGGTCAACCCCTGCAAAACAAAGAGGAAGAGGCTGGCTGAACCGAGGGTGTTCCACCAGTTGCCTTTCGGTTCAGGACGGTCAAGCAGGTTGGTGTACATGTCGTTCAAGCCAAGGCGTTCATCGAGCCATTCGTAAACTTTTTTCCACATGATCAGCCTGCCTTGAAGAAGATTTCAATTTGACCGTCTTCGGAAAGACGGAATTCATCGTACACATCCAGCGGGCGCGGAGGAGGACCGTCGAGCACCTTCCCATCCTTGCTGAATTTAGCGTCGTGACACGGGCAGAGGAATGCGTCTGATTCATCGCTCCAGTTCACGTTGCAGGCAAGATGCGTACAGCGGCTGTTGAGGATCAGCAGGTCTTTGGGATCATCCGATTTGCGGACGGCATACCCGCCAAAGGAGCTGGAAGTCCGTTCCCAGCCGTTGACCTGCACCCGTGTAAACGAAAACGGATAAGGTCTGTCAATTTGCATATCTTCGAATTTACCGATGGAAATCCATGCGTCTTTCCCGCCTTCCCGCAGGGCTGGATCAATTAAATACGACACCGAAGGTAACCCGAGTGCAACTCCGATTAAACCTCCGACGATCCCGGTGGTGACCTTTATAAAATCACGCCGGGAAAGCTCATTCGAACCTGACATGTACGCCTCCTTGGACTTTTTGTGAAAATCAATTTCTAAGCAAGGGAATATTAAGGCTGGTATTGTGTTGAATGAATTGGATTATAAAGGTCATTGTCCGCTTTATTATAGGATAGCTGAAACGAAATATGGATGACAATTGTCACCTTATTTTGCGGTTTCAAAGTTAAAAGAGTAAAATAGGCCCTTGTATCATAAGATGTCATAGGCGCATGAACCTGGAACCTGTCCGCAAAATGCGGGATTTGTCGCTCCATTTTCTGGAAAGACTCTTATGTAAAAATTCTTTCGAGGAGGCATAGATGGGCCTGAAAAGAAATGTCAGCCTATCCACGGGGTTGCGATACAAGGGGCAGGGTCCGATGTTGACGTTCATTCTGCACCGCATTGGCGGGCTGGGAATGGCGCTCTTCATTACCATACACATTCTGGCTTCGTTCCTGGGTGGAAAAGGCGGGGCGTTCGTAAACAGCATTTACGAGAACTGGGTCTTCCAGATCGTTATTTTCTTTTGCGTTTTGTTCCATGCCATCAACGGCTTGCGGATCACCATCCTCGACCTGTTCCCCAAACTGATCGACCATCATCGCGAAGCCATCTGGATCGAATGGGCGGTATTTATTCCCGTGTACAGCATCTGCGTCTTTGTCATCGTGAATACGGCGTTGGGAGGCTAGGATGACCACGAAATCAAGAACTCTTTCCATTAAACAACGCGGATTAACGAACTTCGAATCCATCATGTGGATCTTTACGCGCCTCTCTGCTTTGGCGATGTATGCTTTGATTCTCTTCGGCATGATCGGCGCCTTTGGTAATGGGCGCGCGCGAACAAATGAACTTTGCAGATGTGATGCGCTGGGCCTTCATGCCCAACGTCACCCACGTGCAAAGCACCGAGGTGCCAGACCTCAACCCGTGGTCAAACCCATTCTGGAAGTTGACCGCCAGTGCGCTGCTACTCGTTGCTGTAGCCCACGGCGTACACGGCCTGGTAGTCATTGCGGATGATTACATCACCAGCGAGGGCGGGCGCAAATTCGTCCGCTTGTTGAGCATCATCATGATGGCCTCCATGAGTCTCATGGGTTTGTACATCATTTGGACTTCGTAAAAATTCGACGAACGACAAAAGACGGAGGATGGAAGAACTCGGTCCTTCGTCTTTCGTCATTGGTCAATAGGAGTAATTCATGGCAAATGTTCATCAGTTTGAAGTGATCGTGGTCGGCGCAGGCGGTGCGGGACTCATGGCGGGTCTGTATGCATCGCGCGGCGCAAAGACCGCTGTGATCAGCAAGCTCTATCCCACACGCTCGCACACAGGCGCGGCCCAGGGCGGCATCTCTGCCGCGCTGGGTAACTACGAAGAAGACAGACCCGAATGGCACATGTACGACACCGTCAAAGGGTCCGATTATCTCGGCGATCAGGATGCGATCGAATTCATGACGAATGAAGCGATCGACGCCGTGCTCGAATTGGAACACATGGGCCTGCCGTTTGACCGCACCCCCGAAGGCCGCATCTCACAGCGACCGTTTGGCGGGCACACCAATAATGAAACTGGCAAACCCGTGAGAAGAGCCGCGCACGCCGCAGACCGCACGGGTCACATGATCCTGCAAACGCTGTACCAGCAGTGCATCAAGAACGAAGTGACCTTCTTCGATGAGTATCAAGTTCTCGATTTCATTATGGTGGATGGAAAAGCCGCAGGCGTCATCGCCATTGAGCTTGCTACTGGTGAGTTGCACAGTTTCCACGCGAAGGCTGTCATCTTCGCCACCGGCGGACATGGCCGCATCTTCGAAGTGACATCCAATGCCTATGCCTACACCGGCGACGGCGCGGCGATCCTGTTGCGTCACGGCATTCCGCTGGAAGATATGGAATTCTTCCAATTCCACCCAACGGGTATTTACAAGCTGGGCATCCTCATCACAGAAGGTGTGCGCGGTGAAGGCGGCATTCTGCTCAACGGCAACGGCGAACGCTTCATGCCGAAGTATGCCCCCACCGTGAAAGACCTCGCTTCACGCGATGTCGTTTCGCGCGCGATCTACACTGAAATCAAAGAAGGCCGCGGCATCAACGGCTCGAACTACGTTTATCTGGATATCCGCCCTGAAAGCGTGAATAAATTTGCAGCCATGGACGGGCGCACCAACCCCGATGGCACACCGTACACCATCACCGGTGAAACGGTCATGCAGAAAATTCCAGATATCGTGGATTTCTGCCGCGTTTATCTCGGCGTGGACCCCGTCACCCAGGTGATGCCGATTCAGCCGACAGCGCATTACACCATGGGCGGCATTCCCACCAACAAGTTTGGTGAAGTGGTGATAGATGACAAAGGCACGGCCTTCCCCGGTTTATTTGCGGCGGGCGAATGTGCTTGTGTATCTGTCCACGGTGCGAATCGATTGGGAACAAATTCATTGCTCGATTTGGTGGTGTTCGGAAAACATGCAGGCTTGCGCGCGGCGGAATATGCGAAGTCTGCGGATTACCAGAAAATGCCTGAGAACGCTGAAGCAGGCACAAGGTCCGCTTTGGAGACGCTGCGTAAGGGGTCTGGCAAGGAAAATGCGTTCGACATCGCCAACGAGATGAAGAAGGTCATGTTCGCAGACGTCGGCATTTATCGAAACGAAAAGGACATGCAGTCTGCGTTGGAAAAAGTCCGCGAACTGCAGGAACGCTTCAAGAATGTGACCGTGACAGACTCAGGCAAGATCTTCAACACTGAATTGCTGAATGCATGGGAACTCGGCAACATGCTTGAGATCGCAGAAGTGGTTGCGACAAGCGCATTGAACCGCAAGGAATCACGCGGCGGACATTCGCGCGAGGATTTCCCCGACCGCGATGATGCGAACTGGTTGAAGCATACATTGATCGCAAAGAAGAACGGAAAACTTGAGATCAATTACAAGCCTGTTGTGATCACCAAACATCAGCCGAAGGCAAGAGTGTATTAGAGGTAAACATGGAAGTTACAGTCAAAATTTTCCGTTACAACCCCGAAAAAGACCAGCGCGGCAACTATGTGACTTATAAAATAGAAGCCGATGAAAATGACCGCGTATTGGATGTGCTTGAATACATCAAAGGCAAAACCGACGGATCGCTTTCCTTCCGCCGTTCGTGCGCGCACGGCGTATGCGGCTCGGATGCGATGCGCATCAACGGCCGCAACATGCTGGCTTGCAAGGTTCTGATCCGCGATGTGGGTGCGAATATCACGGTTGAGCCGATCCTCGGCTTGAAGGTCAAGAAGGATCTGATCGTGGATATGGAGCCGTTCTTCGATAATTATCGGAAGATGCTTCCATACTTTATTAATGAAAGTCCGCTCCCCGCAGATGGCCGTGAACGTTTGCAAAGCCCCGAGCACCGTGCGCGTTTCGACGAAACGACCAAGTGTATTTTGTGCGCGGCCTGCACCACATCCTGCCCATCGTTCTGGGCCAGCGATGAATATTACGGCCCGGCGGCCATTGTTACAGCGCACCGCTTCATCTTTGACAGCCGCGATGAAGCCGCAGACAAACGCTTGCAGGTCCTCGCGGAAACAGACGGCATCGCCCGTTGTCATACCGCGTACAACTGCACCGAAGCCTGCCCGCGTGAGATCAAGATCACCAAAGCCATCGGCGAAGTAAAATTGGCGATCATTACCGGTAAATTGGACTAAATACAAAACGCTTCTAGCCTCACCCCTGAAACTGGTCTTTTCAGGGGTGAGTTTGTTTTTAACGAATGCAGTATGAAAACTAAAAAGACTTTGCCACAAATTTTCAAATTCATTGCATTGAGCCCTCTGTACCTCAGTAGTGAAGAAACACAAGGCGGAATCCTAAACTATGCATATAAGTGGGGGAATCAAACCTGTCTGGACAGCAACAAAAGTTGTTTTTTAGCTTGACTCTTTGTCGAATCTCATTAAAATCAAAGATATACTTATCAGAAATGCAAACAACCTTGCAAAAGCATTTGTATTTTTTTTAATCTTAAATATAAATCAATTTAGAAATTGATATCTGATCCTAGCTTGTGAAATGGATTTATAGCGCAAACGCACTTTATAAATTATTCCAGGCCGTGCGAACGATACCCACTACAACCATCAAAGCCCCAAAGTCTTCCACCGACAGGCCAACTTTACACATGAAGATGTAAAGCAAGCAGTATCATTTAACAAAGGATGTGACAAAATGGAAAAGAAAAGCAGAATTCAGGAACTTGCGGAAAGAGTAAACATGACCTATGACGAGTTTATCGGTGAGATGCGCAAACGGGGATGCAGTGAGCCAACCGCGTCCAAAATATGGAGGGGTGAATATGAAGATTTCGAGGATTTCAAGGACAACGATGTAAATCTAAGCAATTTACGCAAGGCCGCTGCCGTCTTGAAGGTAGGGACAGGTATCTTGCTTCCAAAGTAAAGGTCGAAACCACACACTACAAGTAAATATCGTGTCGATGTTTGACAACCATTAAAAGTGAGGAGCCTGTCATGCAAAAACAACTTATTGCAAAAGTATCAGCTGCACTGTTAATCGTATTCATCGCACTGGGGGCAATGCCTGTAACGTCGGTATACGCGGCAGATTGTGCCAATACCTCCGTTACACAATATCGCTCAGCCAACACCGGCAACTGGAACGTCCCCGCAACCTGGGAATGTTCCGACGATGGTACGAACTGGCAGGTTCCAACCACCAACACACCCACCAACGCAAACAGTTTCATCACCATTCGCAACGGACACAATGTGACAGTTTCCGCGAATGTCACCGCCGACCAGCTCACCATTGATGCAGGCGGGCAGGTGACGGTCAGCACCGGTATCACATGGACTCTCAACAACGGCACCGGCGCAACAGATCTCACCGTCAACGGAACGATCGAAAACTCCGGCACAATGGCGGATGTAGGCAATGCCGTGCTGGTGTTCAGCTCCGGCAGCATCTACCGCCATGCTCAAAATGGCGGCGTGATTCCATCCTCTGTTGATTTTGCTCCAGTCACATGGAATTCCGCTTCCACCGTTGAAATTACCGGTATAACCAATACCGTCCCAGCAAGCGGCCTCAATCAGTCTTTTGGAAATTTCACATGGAACTCGACAGGCCAGTTGGCAGGTACTCTTTCACTAGGCGGAAACCTGACTACCATAAATGGTAATTTCACGATTCCCAGCACAGGTGCTGGAGCCATTCGTATCAATGGCAGCGCCACAGATATAACCGTTAATGTCGGCGGGAATTACACCCAAAGCGCGGGCACCCTCATTTTCAGTTCCGGAACCGGGGATGTCACTTTCAATGTGGGTGGAAATTTTTCAGTGTCGAATGGCGTGTTCAACATGAGCAATAACGATGCCGCCGTTGGCACCGTGAACCTGACTGGCAACTTCACCCACACCGGTGGAACCATCCGCGAGATCGCCCTTAACACGGGAAACTTCAACTTCCTGACAGGCACACACTCCTTCACATCGGGCGGCACGGTCACCGGCGATATCAACTTTGTCGTCAACAGCGGGGCCACACTTAACATGGGCACCAGCACCATGTCGGGCAACGCCTTCACACTTTCCAATGGGGGCACGCTCGGCATCGGCTCGCCAAATGGAATCACTACCGCCCCTACTGCCTCGGGCAATATTCAAACAACCACCCGCACCTATAATACCGGCGCGAATTACACCTACAACGGCACAGCAAATCAAGCAACAGGGAACGGTCTTCCCGCCACAGTAAACAACCTCACCATCGATAACACGGGAGGCGCTGGAAATAATATTGTCACCCTCGGGGCCAGTCACACCGTGAACGGCGTGCTTACCTTTACCAACGGTAATATTGCCACAGGAGCCAATTCCATTATTTTGCCGGTTGCGGCAACCGTTTCGGGAGCGGGGACTGGAAAATATGTAAACGGGAATGTTCAACGGGCATTCACTGCCGGGTCCCCAACATTCACCTTCCCGATCGGTGACGGATCAAACTACGCGCCGGTTGATCTTACATTTACCGGCATCACCACCGGGGGAGATGTCACCGCATCCACCACCGCAAGCGATTGTGCGGGGAGTTCCGGCATCGACACCGCGAAGAGCGTCAATCACTGCTGGACCCTGACCAACTCGGGGACAGTGTTTACGAGTTACAGCCCCACTTTTAATTTTGTCGGCGTCGGCACCGATGCAGATGCCGGGGCAAACACCGCCAACTTTATCGTCAGAAGATTCTCGGGCGGGACATGGTCCGCCACAACCAACGGCACCCGCACAGCCACAAGCACACAGGCAACCGGGGTAACTGCCATGAGCGATTTTGCTGTTGGAGAATCTTCACTGGCCAACACAACCACAACCGTTAACTGCGCCACCAACCCGGTGACAGTGTTCTCTGGAACCGTCTGTACCGCCACGGTTACACGGGCCAGCGGCGCAAACACCCCCAGCGGCACAATCACCTGGGGCACGGATGGGGCGGGTGCTTTTACTGCGGCGAATACCTGTAATTTGGTTGCCACCGTCACACCCGGAGTTTCTGATTGTTCTGTCACCTACACCCCCAGCGCAGTTGGCACCGGTTCTCACACGGTCTCTGCATCCTACGGCGGCGATGGGAATTTCAACAGCAGCAACGGGAATCAAGTCGTAACGGTTAATAAAGCCACCCCAACAATTAATTTTGGCGCAGCACCAACACCCACTTATCTGGGCGGCAATTTCACCGTCAGTGCAAACACTACCAATACCGATAGCAGCACCCTGACCTACAGCTATGTGAGCGGTCCGTGTGCATTCGTCAGCGGTGCAGATTTCAGTTCCTCAGGTGCTGGAGCTTGTGTAGTTCAAGCCAATGGAGCGGCAACGGCTAACTTCAATGCCGCCACACAGACGCAAAATGTAACAATCGCCAAAGCCACACCGACGATCAATTTTGGCGCAGCGCCTACCCCCACTTATCTGGGCGGCAACTTCACCGTCAGCGCTTCGACCACCAATACCGATAGCAGCGCGTTGACCTACAGCTATGTGAGCGGTCCGTGCGCATTCGTCAGCGGCGCGACTTTCAGTTCATCAGGAGCTGGCGCCTGCGTGGTTCAAGCAGACGGAGCGGCGACGACTAATTTCAATGCGGCCTCACAGACACAGAATGTAACAATCGCCAAAGCCACACCGACGATCAATTTTGGCGCAGCACCGACACCCACTTTCCCGGGCGGCAACTTCACGGTCAGCGCTTCGACCACCAATACCGATAGCAGCACGTTGACCTACAGCTATGTGAGCGGTCCCTGTACTTTCGTCAGCGGCGCAGATTTCAGCCCAACTGGAACAGGCACTTGTGTCGTCAGAGCCGATGGTGCGGCCACGGCCAATTTCAACTCTGCCACGCAGACACAAAACGTTATCATTTCAGCAGTGGGTGCCACCACCCCGGTCATCACCTTCGACCCCGCACCAACGCCCACCTATTTGGGCGGCAACTTCACCGTCAGTGCAACGACCACAAACACCGATAGCAGCGCCCTGACCTACAGCTATGTGAGCGGTCCGTGCGCATTTGTCAGCGGCGCAACTTTCAGTTCATCAGGAGCAGGCACTTGCGTCGTCAGAGCCGATGGTGCGGCTACTGCCAATTTCACTGCCGCGTTCCAAACTCAAAACGTCAGCATCGCCAAGGCGAATCCGACCCTGTCCATTTCGAATCCATCGGTTACTTTTACAGGCGCTCCACAAACTGCGAACGTTGTTGGATCTGTAGCTGGGACGGTCAGTAACATCCTTTACAACGGTTCGCCAACTGCGCCAACCAGTGTGGGTACTTATGCCGTCACTGCAGATTTCGCACCGACAGATTCCACAAACTACAACGATCGGATCGCGGCTTCGGCGGGCAACTTCACGATTAACCCGGTAGGCTCCGGCGTTGACTATCCCACATTCCAGGATGTCCCAACCGATTACTGGGCATGGCAGTATATCGAGGCGATCTATGCCGCCGGTATCACTGGCGGATGCGGTAATGGGAACTACTGCCCAACCGATATCGTTACGCGCGCGCAAATGGCGATTTTCATTCTGCGCGGTATTCATGGAGAATACTACGCTCCCCCAACTGCAACAGGATCTGTATTCGCTGATGTCCCCGCCGATTATTGGGCCGCCGACTGGGTGGAACAGCTGGCCCTGGAAGGAATCACAGGCGGGTGCGGCAACGGCAATTTCTGTCCTGATGCACCCATCACTCGCGCAGAGATGTCCGTGTTCCTGCTGCGAACGAAATATGGAAGCGGTTATCTGCCCCCGGCCGCCAGTGGACTGCTCTTCACTGATGTCCCCGCCGATTACTGGGCTGTAGATTGGATTGAGCAGCTCGCCTTGGAAGATATTGCCCGAGGATGCGGAAACGGGAACTTCTGCCCTGACACACAAGTCACCCGTGATCAAATGGCTGTCCTTCTCCAAAAATTGTTTGGTTTCCCGCTGCCATAAAGATCGATCCCAAATAAAAAAATAACAAATCTGCCGCAGGCAACGTTGCCTGCGGCAGATTTGTTATAGGCAGCTCAAGTGCCATTTGCCACTATATATCCATATCAGCGAATTATGCAGATTTTCGCGGATAACTATTTTGGTTTTGTGCTTCCTCCAAAAGAACCCAACTTGGGTTAAGGAATTCGGCAACACTTACACAAGTATTCCTTAAACACACAGAAAGACGCGCAAGTAGGGCGTATTCATCTAAATACGCGTTTATATCCAATTTATCGACTTTGCAAATGTGTTATTTTCCCTCTTGACTTTTGCGTGAATCACATTAGAATACGCTTAACACCTTTCAAAATTGAAAACATCCTTGCAAAAGCATTGCGTGCTTTTTTTTTAATCAGTTTTTTAAATCAAATTAGAAACCTGCATACAGGTTTAACTTTCAAAACAAAATTGCAATAAAAGGTATTTTGGACTTTCGGAACGATTGTAGAACAAACAAAGCTATTAATGAGGATTCGATCTGAATGGAAAAGAAAAGCAAAATTCAGGAATTGGCAGAAAAAATCTGTATCTCTTACGATGAGTTCATCGGTGAAATGCGCAAGAAAGGGTGCAGTGAACCCACTGCGTCCAAGATATGGCGGGGTGAGTACGAAAACTATAGAGACTATAAAGACAACGATGTCAATTTAAGCAATTTACGCAAAGCAGCCGATGTATTGAAAGTGGGTCCTGGTTCGCTGCTTCCAAAATGAATTTTCCAGCCGTGCGATCATGGCTGGTATTTTTTTGCACAATATACGGCAAGGAGACGGGTATGAAAAATAGTTTGTTTATCAAGATTTCATCAGCTTTTTTGGTTGTTATGCTCGCACTGGCAATGCTGCCTGTGCAAAATGCATTTGCTGCTGTTACACGTCCCACGGACTGGACTTCCGTTGGAAGCTCCGTAGGAAACGGCACTACACTAAGCACAAGCGGCTCCTATGCCGCGGCGGCTGGAACGCAGCGCTACACCCTGCTCGCCGTGACGGTCGTCAATACGGGAGCTACCGTAACCAGCACAGTCAGCGGAACCTGGGGCGGTGTGGCATTCAACAGCAATACTCCCACGCGCTTCATCGGTCAGGTCGGTAATACGACCGGTCGCCGTGCGATCTATCTGTTCGGTTTCAACGAAACGGATATCGCTGCACGCGCCAATGACACGATTACGATCAATTCATCCCTGAACTCCGCCGCAACATATATGCACAGTTATATGTCAACCTACGCGGGAGTAAGTCAAACCTCGTCTTACACATTCAGTTCCGACGACAATGGCGGCGGCAATACGACGACGGCTCAATACACGTCAGCTCTTAACACTATCAATGGAAGCTATGGCGCCTCGATCCTGCTCGTTGGTGGGACTACAGGCGGCGGCGTCACCAACACGGATGCAGCAGCCAACCCCAACACTGCCTATGCCATGAACGTTAATAATGTTCAGGTGGGAACTGCGAGCGGCACCTATGCCACCTTGGGAACAAAGGCATTTACAGGCACTGCAACCACTCAGCCGACATTCACTTTTTCGAATAACAGAAATGTTTTGATCGGTGTGGTTCTTGCCCCATCCCTTCCCAACACCACTACAGTTGGTACAGCAACGGCAACTGCTGCCAGCACCACATCCATTAACGTCTCGATGCCATATACAGATGATGGAAATGCAAACAACACCTATACGGTTGACTACAAACTCTCTTCCGCCGTTGGTTGGACAAACTGGGTGACAAACGCGGCCCATACCGCATCCCCCTACACAACCACCATCACAGGCCTGAGCGCTGCAACCAGCTACGATGTGCGTGTGACCTATAATGATGTCAATGGCGTCACAGGGACGAACCCGCAAACCATCAGCAACGTCACGACACTAACAAATACATTCGACACAAGTGTCCGCTTTACTGGAAACGGGAATCCGCTGACCCAGAGCTACACGGTCGGATCAGGCGGAGATCTGCTTGTCGTATCCATCGTGGCAGGAGGGAATACAGCCAGAACCGGCGGCGCACCCACCTACAACGGCATTGCGCTTACCCAGGCAGATGCCAACAGGACCGCCAACGAAACAGTCACCGAAATGTGGTACCTGACAAACCCGCCGAACGGTGCGGCCTATAACATCAGCATTCCTAATAACGGTGGCCTCAACCTCTACGCAACAGCTTCCTCCTATTTTGCGCAGAGTGGCAACACCTTTGCACTCGATGTAGCGAACGGAAACACGAACGGCAATTCTGCCAACCCATCCGTCTCTGTAACGACCACTGCAAATGGGGATGTGATCGTCGGCGCAATGGGCAATGGCAACAACGCCGCCCCCACGGGCCGCAGCGGAACCATGCTTTACGAAAACGATAATGGCTTTTTCTCTGATAACAGCCAGTATTTTTACCAAACAACTGCCGGGGCTTATGCCACCAGTTGGACGATCACGGCCGATGATTGGGGTGTCGTCGTCGCTGCATTCAAGCAAGTACCCACAACAACCACCGTTGGCACAGCAACAGCCATTGCGGCAAGTTCGACCACGATCAATGTTTCCATGCCATACACGGTTGATAACAATGCAAACAACACTTACACGGTCGAGTATAAGCTCTCTTCCGCAGGTGGATGGACAAACTGGATTACGAATGCAACGCATACGGCATCTCCCTACACAACGACCATTACGGGGCTTTCGCCTGCATCCAATTACGATGTACGCGTAACCTATAATGATGCCGATGGTGTCACAGGGACGAACCCGCAAACGATTAACAACGTCATGACAGGCCTGACCGATACGAGCGTCCGCTTTACTGGAAACGGGAATCCGCTGACCCAAAGCTACACGGTTGGATCAGGTGGAGACTTGCTTGTCGTATCCATCGTGGCGGGAGGCAATACTGCCAGAACAGGCGGCGCGCCCACCTACAACGGCATTGCGCTCACCCAGGCAGATGCCAACCGGACCGCCACCGAGACCGTCACCGAAATGTGGTATCTGACAAACCCGCCGAACGGTGCAGCCTACAACATTAGCATTCCCAATAACGGTGGCCTCAACCTCTATGCAACGGCTTCCTCCTACTTTGCACAAAGCGGCTACACCTTTGCACTCGATGTGGCAAACGGGAACACGAACGGCAATTCTGCCAACCCATCTGTCTCTGTAACGACCACCGCAAACGGGGATGTGATCGTCGGTGCGATGGGAAATGGGGGTAACACTGCCCCCACCGGCCGAAGTGGCACCATGCTTTACGAAAACGACAACGGCGCTTTCTCTGATAACAGCCAGTATTTTTATCAGACGACCGCCGGGGCTTATGCCACCAGTTGGACAATAGGTGCTGACGATTGGGGTGTCGTTGTTGCAGCATTCAAACAGACAATATTACCCAACACCACCACAGTTGGCACTGCAACAGCCATTGCGGCAAGTTCGACCACGATCAATGTTTCCATGCCATACACGGATGACGGTAATTTAAACAACACCTACACAGTTGACTACAAGCTATCTTCCGCCGGTGGATGGACAAACTGGATTACGAATGCAGCCCATACAAGCTCTCCATACGCCACCACCATCACTGGTCTGTTGCCTTCAAGCGACTACGATGTGCGTGTGACCTACAATGATGCCGACGGCGTCACGGGAACGAATCCGCAGACGATCAGCAACATCACGACTCCTGCCATCCCCATTTCGGGAAGCTGGACAAATGTTTACAGCGGCACTGGAACGACGGTTGTTAACGCCGTATCCGCTACCAGCACAAGCACATGTACAGCAGGGGCAGGCAGCAACCGGGTAGTTTTGGTCGCTTTTTCTGCTTCCGCAGCGGCCGCGGCCAATTCCAATTTTTCAATGACAGTCCCAACTGCCACATTCGGCGGAGTATCGGTCACTGAAATTACAAGCACAAAAGCAAGCACGGACCTCCGACCACACGCATGGATCGGTTACATCAAGGAAGCGAATATTCCGGCTGGTGCACAAAATATCAGCATCACTTTTACCAAGGGCGGCACCAATAACAGCGCCATTGGCAATATCAGTATCTTCTGCGCCACGTTCACCAATGTGGATCAAACCTCGGTCTATTCGCACGCGGCGGTAGGCCCCAATGCTGCGTTTCAACCCGCTTCTCCAACCATCTCCATGAATGTTGGTGTGAATGACCAGGCCATCCTTTTCACACCCAATTCAGCAAACGCGACGGTCAACAACTACACTCCCACCTCCTATTCGGCCGCACTGTACTTCGCTAATGCTGGTTATAGTGTTGACATCGCGCACAGGACGATCCCAGCTACGGCAGTGACTGGAGAAAATACGTCCGTAACCTGGAGTGCAAATGGCAGGTCTTCCATCCTTGGCGTCACCTTAAAGCGTGCACCTGACAAGCTGGATCAGGTCATTACTGTTGGCACCGCAGCTCCTGCGAATGCAGCCTTCGGCACTACTTTCCCCGTGGATGCAACATCCGATTCGGGTCTGAATGTCGCAATTACAACCAGCGGAGGATGTTCCGGCAGCGGTACATCCAGCGCCGTAATCACGATGACCAGCGGCACGACCGCCTGTGTGGTTCACTATAACCAGGCTGGGGATACAACTTATAACGCCGCTCCTGAAGTGACCAGTTCCACCACGGCGCAAAAGGCAACCGCAACGATCACATTCAACGCGGCGCCTACCCCCACTTATTTGGGCGGCAACTTCACGGTCAGCGCTTCAACAGATAACACGGACAGCTCGACTTTAACCTACAGCTATGTGAGCGGCCCTTGTGCATTTGTTAGTGGTGCAACATTCAGCTCTTCCGGTGCAGGGACCTGTGTCGTTCAAGCCAATGGAGCAGCGACGGCTAATTTCAATGCTGCATCGCAGACACAAAATGTTTCGATCGCCAAGGCCACGGCCACCGTCACTCTCGGCAGCCTCGCACAGACCTATGACGGTACGCCGAAGTCCGCCACTGCTACAACGACTCCCAACGGCCTGACCGTGGACTTCACCTACAACGGCTCGCCCACCGCTCCCACCAATGCAGGCAGCTATACTGTCGTCGGTACGATCAACGATGCGAATTATGTCGGCACATCCACCGACACGCTCGTAATCTCGAAGGCGACGGCCACTGTCACCCTCGGCAGCCTTGCACAGACCTATGACGGCACGCCGAAGTCCGCTACTGCCACAACAACCCCCAACGGCCTGACCGTAGACTTCACTTATAACGGTTCACCTACCGCTCCCACCAATGCAGGCAGCTATACTGTCGTCGGTACCGTCAATGATCCAAACTACACAGGTTCATCCACTGACACTTTGGTGATTGCCAAGGCCACAGCTACCGTTACATTGGGCAGTCTGGCGCAGACCTATGACGGCACACCGAAATCCGCCACCGCTACAACAACCCCCAACGGCCTGACCGTGGACTTCACCTATAACGGTTCTCCCACTGCACCCACCAATGCAGGCAGCTACACCGTTGTCGGTACGATCAACGACGCGAATTATGTGGGTACATCCACTGATACTTTGGTGATCTCGAAGGCTACAGCCACCATCACCCTCGGAAGCCTCGCACAGACCTATGACGGTACTCCGAAGTCTGCCACTGCTACGACAACTCCCAATGGCCTGACCGTGGATTTCACCTACGACGGTTCACCTACTGCACCCACCAATGCAGGAAGTTATACCGTCGTTGGCACGATCAACGATGCGAATTATGTCGGCACATCCACCGATACTCTTGTGATCTCGAAGGCCACAGCAACCGTCACTCTCGGCAGTCTTGCACAGACCTATGACGGTACGCCGAAGTCCGCCACCGCCGCAACAACCCCCAACGGCCTGACCGTGGACTTTACTTATAACGGTTCACCTACTGCCCCAACCAACGCCGGCAGCTATACCGTTGTTGGCACCGTCAATGACCCGAATTATGTAGGGACCTCCATTGATACGCTTGTGATCTCGAAAGCCACAGCAACCGTCACTCTCGGCAGCCTCGCACAGACCTATGACGGTACACCTAAATCCGCCAGTGCTGTAACTAATCCACTTGCCCTGACCGTGGACTTTACTTATGATGGATCACCCACTGCTCCGACCAACTCAGGCAGTTACACCGTTGTTGGTACGATCAACGATGCGAATTATGTCGGCACATCCACTGATACGCTCGTAATCTCGAAGGCGACAGCCACCGTTACTCTCGGCAGCCTTGCACAGACCTATGACGGTACGCCGAAGTCTGCCACCGCCACAACAACCCCCAACGGCCTGACCGTGGACTTGACTTACAACGGTTCACCCACCGCCCCTACCAATGCAGGCGGCTACACGGTTGTCGGAACCATCAATGACCCGAATTATGTAGGAACCTCCACTGATACGCTAGTGATCTCGAAAGCCACAGCCACTGTCACTCTCGGCAGCCTTGCACAGACCTATGATGGCACACCGAAATCCGCCACAGCCACAACAACTCCCAATGGCCTGACCGTAGACTTCACCTATAATGGTTCGCCCACCGCTCCCACCAATGCGGGCAGCTACACCGTCATCGGTACCATCAATGACGTGAACTATGCGGGGTCATCGACTGACACGTTGGTCATCTCGAAGGCCGCAGCCACTGTCACCCTCGGCAGCCTTGCACAGACCTATGATGGCACACCGAAATCTGCCACCGCCACAACAACCCCCAACGGCCTGACCGTGGACTTCACCTACAACGGTTCACCCACCTCTCCCATCAATGCAGGCAGCTATACCGTTGTCGGAACGGTGAATGACCCGAATTACGCCGGTTCATCCACTGATACTTTAGTAATTTCGAAGGCTACAGCTACTGTTACTTTGGGCAGTCTAGCGCAGACCTATGATGGCACGCCAAAATCCGCCACTGCCACAACTACTCCCAATGGCCTGACCGTAGACTTCACCTATAACGGTTCGCCCACCGCTCCCACCAATGCGGGCAGCTACACCGTCATCGGTACCATCAACGATGCGAATTATGTGGGCACCTCCACTGATACCCTGGTGATCGCCAAGGCTAATCAGAACATCTCATTTACCACACCGGCTCCGGTTGGTGCTCTGGTCGGCGGCCCGGTCTACACCCCATCGGCATCTTCCACATCCGGTCTATCGATCGTCATCACCATTGACGCAGCCTCCGCAGCGGTCTGCTCCATCTCCAGCGGTGACGTTTCCTACTTCGGAACTGGCACATGTACTATTAATGCCAATCAAGCCGGAGATTCCAACTACAACCCCGCCCTCAGGCCCAACAGGCCTTTGGTGTTGGACTCGGAAACCAAACCATCACGATGACTTCGACAGCCCCAGCTGCTGCGGTCGTCAGCGGACCTGTCTACACCCCAAGCGCAACGGGTGGGCCTTCCGGTAACCCGGTCATATTCACAATCGATGCGTCCGCTGCCTCGGTCTGCTCAATTTCAAGCGGCGATGTTTCCTTCCAGGCGGTTGGTACTTGTGTTGTCAATGCCAATCAAGCAGGCAGTTCCACTTACGCCGCCGCTTCACAGGTTCAACAGTCATTTGCAGTTGGCAAGGGCACGCCCATTGTTTCGTGGTCCAATCCCGCAGACATCACCTACGGCACTCCGCTGAGCGCAATACAACTCAACGCCACAGCTTCAGTACCCGGCACCTTTACGTACAATCCCGTTTTGAACTCTGTTCTGGGGACAGGCGCAGGGCAGGTACTGTCGGTCGATTTCATCCCAACAGACTCGGCCAATTATCTCAACGTTAATGGCACCACCGTTACCATTAACGTCCTTACTGCCAACCCAACCCTGTCTGTTACCAACTCACCTGTTGTTTACAACGGCTCACCGCAGGCGGCAATTGTGGTTGGGTCCGTGCCTGGCACGGTCAGTAACATTCTCTATAATGGCTCTATAAACCAGCCAAAGAATCCTGGTACCTACTCGATTACGGCCGATTTTGCCCCAACTGACAGCGTCAACTATAACAATCTGACGGCAGCTTCAGCAGGCGACTTCATCATTAACTCAAAAGATCCGGACTACCCCACATTTGCAGATGTTCCCATGAATCACTGGGCTTGGGCATATGTTGAATCGATCTACGCAGCCGGGATTACAGCTGGCTGCGGTACAAACCCGCTGATTTACTGCCCAGATGAACCTATTACCCGCGCACAAATGGCGATCTTCATCCTGCGCGGGGTGCATGGTAAAACATACGTCCCGCCAGTTGCCAGCGGCACAGTATTTACAGATGTTCCTACCGACTACTGGGCTGCCGATTGGATCGAGCAACTAGCAGAAGAAGGCATCACAGTCGGTTGCGGTGACGGGAACTATTGTCCGGAGAATGCCATCACCCGTGCGGAAATGTCCATCTTCCTGCTGCGCTCGAAACTCGGCAACACTCACACCCCGCCACCGGCCACCGGCACGACATTTAACGATGTCCCTGCTGATCACTGGGCGGCAAGCTGGATCGAACAACTGGCATTTATGGAAATTACCAGCGGCTGCGGTAATGGAGCCTTCTGTCCGGAAGGACAGGTCACCCGCGACCAGATGGCGGTCTTCATCCAGCGCATGTTCGAATTCCCATTGCCATAAGTTTCAGATATCCATATAAGGGTTTTGGAGGTGGGGTGCGCGCCTTTTGTCGGCTGTTTGTGTGAAATACCTACTCTAGGGGGGAATAGGCATCCGTTTTTCTGGTTTTACACCAGCTCCGCCTTTCAATTACGAAAGCTGTATTCCTGTAACTCAAAAAGCGGATATGCCTGCGTTATAATTTTCACAAACAATTCTCAAGAGGTGTGTGGTGGAAAGCAAAAACCAGACATTCACGCAAGATAATTTTTCAGAAGAATTACTGCAGACTGTCTATTTACAAGCCGGGGATGGCATCTTTTTGGTCGACGATCAAAAGATCATAGCGGCGAATCCGTACGGTTGTGACATGTTTGGGTATTCCAGCGATGAAATCATTGGATTGCCACTGATGGAACAGGTTCCCGAAGATGAGATCACTCATATAACTGAAAAACTGGCATTGCTCGCAATCACCAAGTTTGTCATCTCTGAAACGTCCTTTTACCGCAAAGATGGCTCTCGTATGGAGGTTGAAATCAGCGGAAAAATATTGTCCAATGGACAAATTCTTGGAATCTGCGGGACATCTCAACGTAAAGCGGCGAAAAGGCCTCGGAAGCGCAAAACAAATAGTGGAAAACGCGTAGGCTTTTCGGGGCGTGAGCGTTGGCGCGGAAACAGACAGTGGGCAAACCCTCGGCTATATCAATATGCAAGTGGAGGCGATCCGCGATCTGAACAACAAGGGTGAGAAGGAAAGATTAAAGTCCATGCTGGCAAGGTTATCGGAGGCGGCGCAGGAGTCGCATCGCGACATCCGTACATATATTCAAGGCTTAAAGAACAGCATACCGGACATCCATCAGGAATTTTTTGTCGCATTGGCTCGATACTGTAATCACTATGAACAAACTTATATGTTCAAAGTCGAACTCAACCTGCCACGAAACCCGCCTGATCTGCTGGCAAGCGTCCAGGTTGAAACACATCTGATCTATATCATTCGTGAGCGCTGGGGAACGCGCGCAGGTATTCAGGGGAGAATCAAGCAAGCGTCGTAATTGAAGTGGAGAATGAATTCGTGCAAGCCGTGATAGAAGATCATGGTGTGGGCTTCAATGAGAAACTCAATCAATCGAACAGCAGCAAAAGCTCACACTTCGGGTTGAAGATCATGCGCGAACGCGCAGGAGAAGTCGGGGGGACAGTGCAGGTTGAAAGCGCACCCGCCAAAGGGACGCGTGTGATCGCACGTTTACCAAGAAAACTCTCCAGTGGAGAGGCACTCGCGGCGCGTGTCATGATCGCGGATGATCATCCGCTGTTTATGGATGGGCTGCGAAATATGCTGGCAGTGCGCGGCGTGCATGTGATCGGTACAGCCAGGGATGGCATGGAGCACGGGAGATGGCGCGCGCTTTGCAGCCCGATATTATCTTGATGGATATTAATATGCCGCGCATGAACGGGCTGGAGGCTACCCGCCTGATCAGGCTGGAGATGCCCCATGTCAAAGTTGTAATGTTGACTACTTCGATGGAAAAGGAAGACGTGCTCGAAGCCTTGAAGGTGGGTGCATCAGGTTATTTTTCCAAAGGGATGGGCGCAGACGAGTTCATGCTGCGACTGGAGGAGATCACGCGCGGCGAAGCGGAGTTCTCTGCCGAGGTGGCGAATCAATTACTGGAGATGTTCATTAAAAAATCCACCGCTATGGCTGAGTTGCCTGAAAGGCAGGTGGAAATTTTGCGGCTTGTGTCACAAGGCCTGACATACAGAGCAATCGGCGACAGACTATACCTGACTGAGCGCACGGTGAAATACCATATGGGAGAAATCCTCTCGCGCTTGCATTTGAAGGGACGGCAGGAGGCGGAAGAGTATGCCAGACGGCGGGGATTAGCGTGATTTTCAGACTCTAAAGGTTTTCCTTTAGGGTCTTTTTATTTAAGACTGTACTTTGTACTGTACTTCACAAACGCAGAAATATATTAATATCCCCTCATGACTTCCTTCCGCCAGCGGGCAATCGTGATCTATGGAGATTCCGTGCTTCTTGAAGGAATTGCGGAATCTCTGCACAAACGCGGGAATCTGACAGTGATGACCGTTTCTCCCAATGATCACCTACCTTGGTCTTCCGGCCTGTGCTGGTGGATGCTTCGCAAATTAAGCTCAATCAAATAGAGGAACTGACCACGGGCGTCCCTCCATCATCCACCTCAATATGGATTCTCAGAAATTGACCATCACTTCCACTCAACAATTCCCTGCCGCCAGTTTTGACGATTTGGAACAGGCACTCGAATTCATTGAGAAACCAATACAACTCGCAAGGAGAATGTTATGAAATATCATCTTTTCAGTAAAGCCCTCATCTTATCCTTTGGGGTTGGCTGTTGGGCGTCACCCCGCATATGGGCCACCCTCCGTCGCCAACTCTACTAGCGGCCCGGCTCCCTGCGTCAGGCCATTGCAGATGCAACGCCGGGTGACATAATTACTTTCAGCGGTGATATGACCATTCCGCTTGCCAGCGAATTGGTGATTAGCAAAGACCTTACAATTGACGCCACACCCAATAGCGTCATCGTCAGCGGCGAAAATGTCACCCGCGTCTTCAATGTCACCGACGGGACGGTAGCATTCAATCACCTGACGATTGCCAACGGCAACGTCCAAACCTTCGATTGCGGCGGATACCCTTTCCAATGCGGTGGCGGACTGATTTTACAAAGCAATGACACCATCCATGTGACGGTCACAAATAGTATCTTTTCAACCAGGCAGACTACGGAGGCGGCATTGATCATCAGGGGAGTGGAACACTAGTAATAGTAGACACATTTGACGTGGTCCTCCAAGGAGGTGGTATTCCCTTGGCACCTGACCGTAACGAACAGCACTTTTTCCAACAACAGCGCAGACTGGCGCGGTGGCGGCATTAATCAGGATGGCGGCACGGTTACCGTGACGAACAGCACCTTCTCCGACAACAACGCAAACGAGGGCGGCGGCATCTACAACTACATTGGCGCACTGACGGTAACGAACAGCACCATTTCCCATAACAGCGCAGGCTGGGGCGGCGGTCTACACACCGAGGTTGGAACGCTGACGGTGACGAACAGCAATGTCATTAACAACACTGCTTCAACGTTTGGCGGTGGTATTTATAACGCGGGAAAGTTGACCGTGACTAACAACAATGTGGCTGGCAACTCTTCTTACCTTGGCGGCGGTATTTTCAATCACGGTGAAGCAGATATAGCAAAGCATTTCAAAAACTTTTTGAATCAGGTGGGGTTTACAACTGTATGGCTCAAATAGGAACAGACCTTTTTGGTAAACGCGGATTGGGACTGGCGGCATTCAAAGCAGGGGCGGGACAATTACAATTGATAGCAGCACCTTCTATCAAAATAGTGCCGGTCATATTGGCGGCGGTCTGGCGAGTTATTTCACTTCTGCAATAGTAAATAATACGATTATCGCCGACAACTTGGGGGAAAATTGTGATACCACTATGAATCCAATTTTGGGAGCAAACAACCTTACAAATGATAGCTCCTGCGGTGATAGTTTTATTATTTCATCCACGATTCGGCTCGGCACGCTGGGCGATTATGGCGGGTACACTCAAACCATCCCGCTGCTGTCAGGCTCTTCTGCCATTGATGCCGGAAACGACGCCACTTGCACAACTACCGACCAGCGCGGAACAACCCGGCCGCAGGGGGCAGCTTGTGATATCGGCGCATTTGAATATGTTGAATCGGTATCCCCACCTCCTCCAGCAGTTTTTGCCGATGTGCCGTTAACCCACTGGGCAAATGAGTGGGTTGAGAAGTTGTATGCTGGAATCCGGGTGCGTACGAGACACCTGCTTGTCCCGAAGCCACGGTCACCCGCGCACAAATGGCAATTTTCATCCTGCGTGGGATTCATGGAAGTGCATATACCCCTCAGCAACGAGTCTTGTTCCGCTCCTTCGCCGATGCCTGGATTGAACAATTGCAAGTGAAGGCATCACCACAGGCTGCGGCAACGGAAACTACTGTCCCGAAGCCACGATCACCCGCGCTGAAATGTCCATCTTCCTCCTGCGCGGAAAATTCGGAAGTGCATACACACCTCCAACAGCAACAGGCACTATCTTTTCAGATGTTCCGCTCGGCTCCTTCGCCGATGCCTGGATCGAACAACTGGCAATCACAGGCATCACGACAGGTTGCGGCAATGGAAATTATTGTCCGGATGCTCCAGTCACCCGCGCTGAAATGGCGGTATTTCTGGTAAAGACATTTAACCTGCCATAACAGTCGTTTGACCCAACACAATAAAACAAACCTGCCGCTAATAGTCTGCGGCAGGTTTGTTTTATCTTTATGCTACACTATCCTTATCAACGTATCTCAAAATCTCGAACGGTGTTTACTGGTACACTATGCAAGTCTTGACGAAAAAACTTCCCTTTTGGCTTAAACTTTTATACGGCTCCGGTGACTGGGGACTCTCCAGCATCGGCATGATGCGCTCCATTTTTTATGCGCTATATCTCACCGATGTGGTTGGCATTGAGCCGCGTCTCGCATCTTTGGGCGCGCTGGCAGGTATTGTCTGGGATGCGATCAACGACCCCCTGATCGGTATGCTCAGTGACCGCATCAAAACGCGCTGGGGAAGAAGGCGACCCTTCCTTTTGTGGTTCGCATTTCCATTTGGCTTGAGTTTCGTCATCCTGTGGTCAGCACCAAATTGGGAAAGCCAGATCGCATTGACGATCTACGTCACCCTCGCCTTCATGCTCTCCGATACATTGACCACTCTCGTAGCAATGCCGTATCTTGCCCTCACCCCGGAACTGACCCGTGATTACGATGAACGCACCACGCTCTCAAGCTTCCGCACGGTGTTCCAATTACTCGCGGCAATGGCAATCGTCATCACCGCCCCCATGATCGTGGACGAGGTCATTTCAAACGGCGGCACACAGCAACAGGGATTCATGCTCGCAGGCGCGATCTTCGGCGGATTGGGTGCGGTTCCGCTCTTTTTAATTGGCTGGTTCGTACGGGAAAATTTCCAACCCGAGGCACAGGAAGATCTACCCTTCCGTGAGACCCTGCGCATCGCATGGAAAAACATTCCCTTCCGCTATGCCGCAGGGATTTACATGTTCAACTGGTCCGCAGTGGACATGATCGCCATCATCTTTCCTTACTTTCTTCTCTACTGGGTCGCTGAAGGCAACCTGCTTGCCAAGGTCAACGTGCTCGGCGTGGACCTTGCGCTCGAATCCGCCTTCTTCGGCATCATGATGCTCGTTTGCATTCTATGTGTCCCATTCTGGCTGTGGCTGGCAAAAACGCGCAACAAACGTGAAGCATACATTCTCGGAATGATCTTTTGGGTGATCGTACAGGCCATGATATTCACCATTCAACCCGGCGACACCGATTATTTATTGCTCATCGGCGCACTGGCCGGGGTCGGCGTTTCAGCCGCCTATATTTTGCCCGACTCCATTTTGCCCGACGTGATCGAATGGGATGAGCTTCGCACCCGCCGCAGGCAGGAAGGCATCTATTACGGCATCCGCACCCTCATCCGCAAACTGACAGGCGCGCTGGTGATCTTCCTCACCCTGCAAACACTGGGCTGGTCTGGCTATCAGGCCCCACCCGAAGGTGCCATTCAATCCACGCAACCAGAATCAGCTTTGCTCGCAATTCGATTAATGGTCTCCCTGCTCGGCGCCATCGTTCTCGCAGGCACGATCCTTCTGGCCTGGTCATATCCACTCTCGCGTGAAAAATACGAGCGGATTCAAAAACTGTTAAAGCATCGCAGGGATGAAAAGCCGGTCAAGCCCAAGCCGGTAACTGATTCTGTTTCAACAACAGACTCTCCCGAAATAGAGCCCCCAAAACCCGCCTGACGATTTTCGCTCAAACAAAAAACGGACAGCCCATTTGCTGTCCGTTTTTTATGCAATCCACTTTATTTAAATCACCGATAATTCTTCATACACACCGAAGGTTTCCTTCATCACTGCCACGATCTCGCCCAATGTAGCATAAGCATGGACACATTCCATGATATAGGGCATCGTGTTCTCTGTGCCTTCGCAGGCGATTCGCAATCGATCCAGCGTCTGACCCACGCGGCCATTATCGCGAGTCTTGCGGACTTCATTCAAGCGACCCACCTGACGGTCGTAACCATTCGGGTCCATCTTTAGGATCGGGATCGTGAATTGTTTTTCCTCGGCATAGGCATTCACACCGACGATCTTGCGCACACCCAGATCGATCTCGCGTTGATATCGATAGGCCGCATCGGCGATCTCGCTTTGGAAGAATCCTTTTTCAATGGCAGGGATCACACCGCCCAATTCCTCCACCCTGCGGAAATAATCATAGGCTTGCTTTTCCATGCGGTCTGTCTGCGCTTCGACGAAGAAACTGCCGCCCAATGGATCAATGGTGTTCGTCACACCTGATTCTTCAGCAATGATCTGCTGGGTGCGCAGGGCAATCGTCACCGCATGTTCTGATGGCAAAGCCAGCGCTTCATCCAGTGAATTTGTGTGCAGGCTTTGCGTTCCTCCCAGCACCGCCGCCAAAGCCTGGATCGCCACGCGGACAACGTTATTTTCTGGCTGTTGCGCGGTCAATGAAACACCTGCCGTCTGCGTGTGAAAACGCAGCAACCACGAGCGCGGATTCTTCGCCTTGAAAGTCTCGCGCATCTCACGTGCCCAAATGCGGCGCGCCGCGCGATACTTGGCGATCTCTTCAAAGAAATCGTTGTGCGCGTTAAAGAAGAACGACAGGCGCGGAGCGAACTCGTCCACGTCCATGCCGCGGGCAATGCCCCAGCGCACGTATTCGAGACCGTCGGCCAGGGTGAAGGCCAGTTCCTGCGCGGCGGTTGAACCCGCCTCGCGGATGTGATATCCGCTGATCGAGATCGTATTCCACTGCGGCACTTTTTGCGCGCCGAACTCCATCGTATCCACCACCAACCGCATCGAAGGCTCGGGCGGGAAGATGAATTCTTTTTGCGCGATAAATTCCTTGAGGATATCGTTTTGTGTGGTGCCGCGCAATTGATCGGGACGCACACCTTTATTTTCGGCAGCGGCGATGTACATGGCCCAAATGATCGCCGCGGGCGAATTGATGGTCATGCTCGAAGAGACCTTGTCCAATGGAATGCCTTCGAGCAGGATCTCCATATCCTTCAATGACGAGATCGCCACACCGCATTTGCCAAATTCACCCAACGCCTCGGGCTGGTCGGTATCGTAGCCCATTAACGTTGCCAAATCGAAGGCAATGCTCAATCCTGTTTGACCCTGCTCCAGCAAGTATTTGAAGCGCTTGTTCGTTTCCTCCGCAGTGCCGAAGCCCGCGAACATTCGCATGGTCCACAATTTGCTGCGATGCAAAGTCGGGTGAACTCCGCGTGTGTAGGGATATTCGCCCGGCAAACCGAGATCAGCTTCGTGATCCAGTTCGGCCACATCCTGCGGCGTGTAGACTCTGTTGATGGGTTCGGAGGAAGTAGTGATAAATTCGTTTTCGGCTTTGCGTTCAGGCAGTTGAGACAGCGCCTTCTTCAGGGAAGTCGCCTCCCATTTTTCAAGTGAGCTTTTTAGTTCGTCCAATTTTTTTCTATCGTACATGGCACACTCCTTTGGCGAGATGTACGGATTATACATGAGGCGTAGTCTGGTATACTACCAAAAATACATTTGGAAAAATAAACGAACAGGTGGATTCATCTGTCCAGCCGATTTTATAAAAGGTAAAACATGCCCCGTTTCGAACTTGACATAGATCCATGTGATCACATCACCGCAGATGCCATTGGCAGCCCGGGCCAGCGCGTCTTTTATCTTCAAGCCTATCAGGAACAACGCACGATCACGATTCTGATCGAAAAAGCCCAATTGCAATCGCTCGCCATCGGTATCGAACAATTCCTCTCGCAGATCGACCAGCAAAACCCCAACCTCGAAGAAGCGCACGGCGAATTCTCCGAAGACAAAATGCGCATCCATCCGCCCGTGGACCCGCTCTTTCGCGCAGGAGAGATCGGCCTCGGCTACGACAAGGAACGCGACCGCGTGGTCATTTTCACCAAGGAATTATTGACCGAGGAAGAAGAACCCGAATCGGCGGCGCAGATCCGCTTTTGGGCAAGCCGCTCCCAGGTGCGCAAACTCGCGCGCTGGGGCGCAGACGTGGTCAGCCGCGGCCGCCCCACCTGTCCACAATGCGGCCAGCCCGAGGAACCCGGCGGACATTTCTGCCCAAAGAAGAACGGACATTTGAGTTAAGTTGAAAGTTGAAACCTTCAACCTGTAACCTTCAACCATTCTATGCTCCCGCAAAACTCCCAAACAATTCAAGCTGCCCTTACTCACGGTGATTACGAACTCAAAGGTCAGTTCATGCTTGGTTCGAATTACACGTTCTTTGTGGATGTTCAGCATGAAGGCAAAACCTATAAAGCCGTGTACAAAACCCAGCAAGGGCGAACAACCACTTTGGGATTTCCCCGATAATACGCTTGCCCTGCGCGAAGTGGCCGCCTATCAACTAAGCGAGGCGCTCGGCTTTCACATCGTCCCATTCACCACCTATCGCGACGACGGTCCCTATGGCCCCGGCTCCCTGCAGCAATATATCGAATACGATATCGAGCATCACTATTTCAACTTCACGCCCGATGAACGGGAAACCCTTCGCCCCGTTGTACTCTTCGACATCCTCGCCAACAACGCCGACCGCAAGGGCAGTCACATCTTTTTTGAGGAAGGCACGCAAACGCTGTACGGAATCGATCATGGGATTTGTTTTCACGAAGAAAATAAACTACGCACCGTGATCTGGGATTTCTCCGGACAACAGATTCCAGACGATCTGCTTGCGCCTCTTGCCGAAGCCGAAAACTGGTCTGACCTCTTTGAGCAGTATCTCAGCCCACGCGAGATCCGCGCAATCCAGCGCCGTGCGCGGACGCTGTTAAAATCAAGAACATTCCCATTGAGACCGGCAGATAGAAGAGCATTTCCATATCCCCCGATATAGTAAAAAGAGACACTGAAATTCAGTGTCTCTTTTTGTCCACTTATAAATAGATCTTGACGTCTTCGCCGTTGTCTCTTTCGGCCTGACGAACATCAAGAATGGACTCTGTCGTGCGGGTAAGCCCGTATAATACGATGGCTGCTACCACTATGATAAGTAATCCGGTATTCATTTTGTTCTCCTTTCCATATGACACCTTAATCCCCAACTGCTCAGCAGGCACACGTGCGAAGGTTATAGACATTTGCGGACAAATAACGTCAACAAATTCGCAATAAAAAGACCTGCCAATAAAGTTCGTGAAGGGGCTCACAATTATTATAACCCAAATCCCCATTTCCATACCAGAAATAGTCCATGGCGGATAAAATAGCGCACACAAAAACGATTTGAAAACTTCCAGATAAATTCAGGAATTTACGAAACAACGAAAAACGGAGAAATCAATGAAACACTACAAACTTGCACTCATCGGATTCGGAAACGTGGCCCGCGCCCTCGCCCGATTGCTCGTCCGCAAACAGGAATGGCTCGAACAGCAAGGCATCACCTTCTCATTCACAGGCATTTCCACAGGCAGGCACGGATTCGCCGTCAACCCCGACGGCCTCGACATTCAAAAAGCGCTGCAACTCGTCGAAAGCGGACAATCCATTTCCGCACTTTCAACCTCCCCTGTTGAAGATTCTCTGGCTGTCGTCAAGAATTCGTCTGCCGATGTCCTATTCGAGAATTCCCCCGTCAACACACAGACCGGCCAACCTGCACTGGATCACATCCGCACCGGGTTGAATCTAGGTATGCACACCATCACAGCGAACAAAGGCCCCGTGGTGCATGGATACCGCGAACTGACCGCGCTGGCAAAGAGTAAGGGAAAAATGTTCCGTTTTGAATCCACTGTGTTGGGTGGCGCACCCGTTTTCTCGGTCATGCGTGAAGCGTTCCCGCTGGCAGAGCTTTCATCCATCAAAGGCATTTTCAATGCCACCACGAACGTCATCCTCTCTCGTATGGAAAACGGCGAATCGTACGACGAGGCGCTCAAGTATGCCCAATCCATTGGGCTGGCAGAGACCGACCCCACCAACGATGTGGACGGTTGGGATGCGGCCATCAAGGTCGCGGCGCTGGTCACCGTGTTAATGGATACGCCCATGACCCCGCAGCAGGTGAACCCAACGGGTATTCGAGGCATTACGCCGGAGATGATTGCCAATGCCAAAGCAGAGGGCAGGCGTTACAAATTGGTTTGCTCTGCCGAAAAAGTTGATGGCAAAGTGACTGCCAGCGTCGCGCCGCAATTGGTGGATTCATCTTCGCCGTTGTATGGGATGATGAACTCCAGCACAGGCATTACTTTTAGAACCGACGTCATTCTCGATTATTCGATCATCCTCTCCGAAAAACCAGGCATGAAAGGCGGCCCCATCGAAACCGCCTACGGTCTATTCGCGGATTTTGTGAATATCGTTAAGTGAGGAAAGCGTCTGGTGCGACGCACTCAAACAATAAACGGCGATGAAAAGATTTCATCGCCGTTTATCTTTGTTCATCATGGTTATTTTTTCTCGAACACCAAAAACCGATACTCTACAATCCCCATGTGCAGACATTGCTGCAGTGCCATGCTCCCCAGCATGGATGGCAGAATGGCATGTTTGATGGGCAAATGATTGCCAAGGAATAGGAGCACACGCGCAAGAAGATCGGGAAGATTGCGCAGGCGCAGATGCGGCGTGAGTTCGTCATTTCGGATGAGTCGCAAGCCATATTTTTCTGCCCATTCAATCACCTGCTCCACTGTCCGCACACCGGGGACGTACCAGCCGTCAATATAGGCTTTCAACCACACGGACTCGGCCTGTGAAAACGCACGCGCCGCCTGATAGTCATCCACCAGCATCAACCTGCCGCCGCTCCGCAGCAGACGGGCCGCTTCGCGGAAATATCGTTCGGGGTCCACGGCATGGCAAACGGCTTCCACGGAATAAACCGCATCCAAATCGCTTCCTAGTGGCACGGAAGTGAAATCACCTTCCGCAAAAAGGATGCGTTCCTCAAGCCCCAATTGGGTTGCGGTGCCGCGTGCCAGCCGCGCCTGCACTGGGCTCAACGTCAGTCCCAGCGCGGGTTTGGGCATTTGCAAGCGCGGATAAATGTAAAACAGGCTCGCGCCCACCCCGCAGCCTAAATCCGCAAAGTTGGCCTGCTGCGGGGCAATAGTTTCGATCTCTTTCATTATATTCGCATTGGAAACATTGAGCGCATCTTCAAGAGTCTGCACGCCTTCCACCCACAAAGAGCGGTGAATATTCTGCGCCTTGCGCTTGTTGTTTTTTCCAAACGCAAGGAAGAGGCGGGTGTTTTGGTCGTAATAGGTTTTAACGGAATCGCGGGTAATTGGCATGTTTTTTTCTTGTATCGTAAGGGCACAACGTCGCTGTACCCTTACCTGTTATCAACAACCTTCAGATGGAATGATCGGCATGCCGAATACTTCGTACACCGGCACACCGTCCCATTCGGGAGGAATGGGCAGCCCCAATGAGAAAGCGGCAGTGGCAGCCGTATCCATGGTATGGACTTGCGTGGAGATCGGCATGGGAATCACGCCCGGACCGCTCACGATCCACGGGATGGTCATATCTTCGGGCAGGTCGGTGCCGTGAGTGGAGTCATGTCCGCCGTGATCGGAAGTGATAATAATCAAGGTGTCGTTGAACATATCGCGCTTCCGCAATGACTCAAGAATGAACCCAAGCGACTCGTCGTCATTTGCATACGTCCTCAATTGCGCTACCGACATCCAGCCCGAATCGTGTCCTTCCAGATCGCCATTGGGGAAATGCACAAACATCAGGTCAAAACCTTCAGCGAGTTGTTGAATGGCAAGCTGCACAATCGCAAACTCATCATCGATCTTGTCGGTCTTATCCACGAATTCAAAATAATCGGTGCTGGTCGGCTCGGTGACTTGACGAAGTTTTTCCTTGCCCACCACCATCACCGTCCGCAGGCCCGCGGCTTGGGCAATATCAAACAGGTCAATGCCCTGCGCGAATCCATTTTCAGGCACGTACTCATTCCAGCGCACAATATGTTTTGCGGGGCAGGTCCCCACCAGCATGGATGAATGCGCGGGCAGTGTCAGGGTCGGCATGATGGTCTGCGCGGTCAATGTGTAGGCGCCGCTTTGCATCAACGACATCACATTCACCATGTTGGCCGCGGCAATGGCATCGGGCCGCAGACCGTCGAAACTCACGATCAGCACACGGCGGCTTTTCGGCACGGGCGTGGCAGTGCTCGTCGGAATGGGAGTCGCGGTCGGAGGCGGCGGGGTGATGCTCGGGGTCAGAGTCGCTGTCGGAGGCTGAACAAGGATCGGCTGGGAAGGAAGCGCAGTTGATCCACATGCGGAGAGAAGAACCGCAAGGAGAGTCAAATGCAAATAACGCCGAAGCATGTTCAGGATGATTTCCCAAGCATCGGCATTTTCAACCCGTGACGTTTTGCGGCATCGATGGCAATTTCATAACCCGCATCAGCGTGTCGCGCCACGCCCATGCCTGGATCTGTTGTAAGAACACGTTCCAACCTTTGAGCGGCTTCGGGCGTGCCATCGGCCACGATGACCTGACCCGCGTGCTGACTGTACCCCATGCCCACACCGCCGCCGTGATGGAACGAGACCCAGGTTGCGCCGCCGACTGCATTGATGAGCGCATTGAGAATCGCCCAATCGGAGATGGCATCAGAACCGTCCTTCATCGCTTCGGTTTCGCGGTTCGGAGATGCAACAGAACCCGAATCGAGATGATCACGGCCGATGACAATGGGAGCTTTCACTTTTCCGCTGGCAACGAGTTCATTGAACATCAAGCCTGCTTTGGCGCGTTCGCCATAACCGAGCCAGCAAATGCGCGAGGGCAATCCTTGAAACGGAACTTTCTCACGCGCCATTTTCATCCAGCGGTGCAGATGTGCATCATCGGGGAAAAGTTCCATGATGGCTTTATCTGTGGTGTAAATATCTTCGGGATCGCCCGAAAGCGCCACCCAGCGAAATGGACCTTTGCCTTCGCAAAACAACGGGCGGATGTAGGCGGGCACGAAGCCGGGGAATTCGAAGGCGTCTGTCACGCCGTGGTTATAAGCTTGCTGGCGCAGGTTGTTGCCGTAATCGAATACTTCCGCGCCTGCGCGTTGGAAGGCAAGCATGGCCTGGACATGTTTTGCCATGGAATCCATTGCCATCTTTTTATATTTTTCGGGGTCGCTCACGCGCAGTTGATTCGCGGCGGTAAGGCTGATTCCTGATGGGACATAAAATAATGCTTCGTGCGCCGAGGTCTGGTCGGTGACCACATCGGGGATAATGCCGCGCGCGGCGAGTTCGGAATATACATCGGCGGCGTTGCCGATCAGGCCGATGGATTTGGGAGTTCCATTCTTTACGTTTTCTTCCACAAGGGTCATGGCTTCTTCGAGATTATCCACAACCATATCCACATAGCCGATGGCGCGGCGGCGTTCGGCGCGTTCGGGGTCAACTTCGACGATCAAACCGACACCTTCATTCATGGTGATCGAAAGCGGTTGAGCGCCGCCCATGCCGCCGAGACCAGCAGTCAAAACAAATTTGCCTTTGAGTGATCCCCAGCCTTTGAGCTTGGCGAGCGCGCCGAAGGTTTCGTAGGTGCCCTGTAAAATTCCCTGCGTGCCGATGTAGATCCATGAACCAGCGGTCATCTGCCCATACATGATCAGTCCCTTTTTATCGAGCTCATCGAATTTTTCCCAGGTTGCCCAATGCGGCACGATGTTGGAGTTGGCGATCAAAACCTTGGGCGCATCCTTGTGCGATTTGAAGACGATGACAGGCTTGCCCGATTGCACGAGCAGGGTTTCATCAGCTTCGAGATTTTTCAACGATTCAAGAATGGCATCGAACGATTCCCAGTTGCGCGCGGCTTTTCCGCGCCCGCCGTAGACGACGAGGTCTTCGGGCTTTTCGGCCACTTCGGGATCGAGGTTGTTTTGGATCATGCGATAGGCGGCCTCGCTGAGCCAATTCTTGCAGGTCAGTTGCGTTCCGCGCGGCGAGCGGATAATGCGGGGTGTGGACATGGAGACTCCTTGTTGAAATTTTATAGCGTATTCACCTGGATGAACAAAGTCTCAAGGATTCCTTCATCTTTGTTCATCTTCGTTCATTACGGGTTAAGTTTGATCGTTTCGATCATTGAGTCAAATGCGGGTAGGGTGGATTCTTTCAAGCCTTCCACGGTAAGAAAGACGACAGATTGCGATCCGTTCTTAACTTTGAAAACAATCTGCTTTAGATAAATATTCACCAAATCTCCGGAGGTGTTCGTGAAAGACGACGTTGCCTCAATGACACCAAATTGTATTCCGCTCGGAGCAATGATGGTCTGAACGGTGGCGACTTCAAAACTGAACGCGGATGGCGCATCGGGGAGTTCATTGGCAATAGCTTGCAAATCTTCGATGGAGTTAAAGGCCCTTTGCTCATTTAGGTTAAAGCTGATGTCAGTTACGAAATCGCTCTGGATATGACCATCCTGTGTGTCTATGACTCGCAGACGGTGAATGTTTGGGTCCGCGGCTTTCATATCTAACAGAATCGCCTGAATGTTTGGGTCGGCGGCTTCGGCTAAATTCCAGGCGTCGTAATATTCCTTTTCGTTCACGCGTACGGCCAGCCAGCCATCAGGGATGGTGATCTGATATCCAGCGCGCTCGTCGACAAAGACTGTGGCCCCGTCATCTTGCAGGGTGAGCGTGCTTCCCGATGTGATCGGCTCCGCTGTGGCGGTTTGCGTGGGTTCAGAAGTTGAGACGAGTGTGGGGGTTGGACGGGCTTGTTCGGTTTCAGCGATGGCGGCGGAAACTGTCGCAGCGACCATGGTTTCCAGGCGGCCGGGATCAGTTGTCGGGGCGAAGAGAGACGGAGCCGTGGGGGTTGCAAGTCCCGGCACAACGCAGGCTGTGACCGTCGCAAGAAAAATCAATGCGAAGAAATACGTCTGTCTGTGGGTCATGGAGTCAGTCCTTTATGCAAAATAAAAAGCCTCCCGGCTATTATAGCCGAGAGGCTTCATTGTGCATTCGTACGGACTAGACTGTGGCGGTATTTTTTGCGATCATGTCTGCAAAGTTCGTGCCTTTTAACCTGCCCACCAATTCTTCCTGGGCATCGCACCAGACAGGGCGCAGTGGACATGAATCATCGAACGAACATATGCCATTATCGCCGACGCATTCATTAAGTTGGATCGGGCCATCGATTGCCTCGATGACTTCCAGCAAAGTAATGTCCTTGGCTTCACGGGCTAGTGTCACACCGCCGCGCGCGCCGCGGGATGTGTGCAACAACCCGGCAATGGATAATTGGGAAATGATCTTTGCGAGAAAAGATGGTGGAATGTGCTGCTCTTCAGCGATCATACTTGTGGCAGTACGTTGATCGCCGGTGCGGGCAAGGTGTAGCACAGCTCGAACAGCATAATCAGCTTGACGTGTAATCTGCATGGAAACCTCTCTTAAAACAGGTAAACTTTACCGACAATCACGATTTTATTGTGTAAAGTTGTACAAGGCAAGTGATGTAGGTCATAGATAAATTATGACCTTTTGCTCCGAAAATAGGATGGGACACCCATGCCATTTTGAACAAAAAAACAGTTCCCATTCCAAACTTGGTATGGGAACTGTCATGATAGGGGGTTCTAGTGCGTCAAAGTCACGTTCCCGGCGCCGATCTCAATCACAAATGTAAGGGTTGGCCCCTCGCCTTCCTGCATGTATATATTACCTTTCATGCTCCAGTTTGAACCTGCGCTGACGTTCGATGCGCCGCTATCTACTGTGACAACCGCATTCACGCCTTCCGGAACAATGACGATGATATTGCTCAATCCGCTGGAGATCTTGATGGAGGCATCACGCTGCAACTCGCCTGAAAAATCGAGGGTGTAATCACCCGCGCCGGATGAGAAATCCATCAGGCTGAAATTGGCATTAGCAAGCCCGGTCATCTTCACATTGGATGCGCCCGTCTCATAACGAAAAGTGGACATCTCAGACAGGTTGGGCTCGGAAAAGGAAAGCGTCACATTGGCTGCTCCATCCTGAACGGTCAGGTTTTCGAGCGCAAGTCCGCCAAATTCAAAGGTGCCGTCATATGCGCCGGATTCAATGCTCAGGTCCATGGGGGTGTCGCCCAATTTGAAATCCCATTCATTCTTGAGGTCATTGAAATTCGGGAACGTTTTAAAATCCACGTCGCTCATCTGAATGGCGATATCGCCGCCGTCCGTGTTGACCTCGGGCTTGAACGCGGAGTAATTGTACGTTGCGGTTCCTTCTACCAGCTGACTTGCACCAGGCGACAACTTGATTTCACCCGCACCAAATGAGAGTTTCAAACTGACATCATCGGCTTTTGGGGTCTTTACATTAATATCGTCAACAACTTCTGGGCCGGGTTTGGGCACTTCGGGGATGTCAATATTAAATCCGCAGGCCATGCTGGCCAATGCGAGGATCGCAATCAATAAGATTAATTTTCGTAACATGGAAATACCTCCTCAGGTAATGCATTATCTGAGGAGGTATACGGCTGATCTTTTATTTGGTTGCAGGTTATTCTGATTTTCGCGCTTTTGAAGCCAGACCATCTTTCATCAAAGCCGCGCTCAAAGCCTGATCGAGCGAGCGCACTTCAACAATTTCGATGCCCTTCGGATAAGCCTCACCCTGACGAATGGCTTTGGGTACGATCGCGGTCTTGAATCCCAATTTCTGCGCTTCACGTAACCGCGCCACCATTTGGCCGGGCATGCGCAATTCGCCAGCCAGGCCGATCTCACCGATCAATACGGCTTCGGCTCGCACAGGCACGTCTTTCCATGAAGAAGCGATGGCGGCGGCAATTGCAAGGTCTGCGGCAGGTTCGTCGATTTGAATACCGCCAACCACATTGACAAAGACATCCTGCTCCGAAAGTTTCAAACCTACACGGCGGGTCAATACTGCCGAAATCAATAACAAGCGATTAAAGTCCACACCGTTAGGCGTACGGCGCGCATTGCCAAATTGGGTCGGGGAGGTGAGACCTTGAATTTCAACAAGGATGGGCCGTGTGCCTTCCATAGTCACGGCAATGGTGGAACCCGCAGCATTGACCAGGCGCTCAGCAAGAAATGCCTCGGATGGATTCGTCACTTCAATCAATCCGCCTTCGCGCATTTCGAACACACCCACTTCGGCAGTCGCGCCGAAACGATTCTTCACCGAACGCAACAAACGATAGGCCTGAAAACGATCGCCTTCAAGATACAACACGGTATCCACAATATGTTCCAACACACGCGGACCTGCGATCGCGCCTTCCTTGGTCACATGCCCGATCATGAACACCGACACACCCGAAGATTTCGCCAACTCGCGCAAATGAGAAGCGCACTCACGCACCTGCGAAACTGATCCTGCCGACGAATCCAATTCAGATAAATATACTGTCTGGATCGAGTCGACAATCAGAAGGTCAGGTTTCAACTCGTTGACATGGTTGAGAATCACTTCGAGATTCGTTTCCGTCACCAGCAAAAGATTTTTCGGCAATTCCTTTTTCCCATTTAACAAACGCACCGCGCGCATTTTGATCTGCCGCTCCGACTCTTCGCCGGAAACATACAACACACGCTGCGAGTTCGCCATTTCCATTGCCATTTGCAGCATCAGCGTGGATTTGCCGATGCCCGGGTCACCGCCAATGAGGACAATGGAACCGAGCACGATCCCGCCGCCGAGGACACGCGCAAACTCACCGATCGGCAGGTGGACACGATCTTCCGCGTCACCCCCGACCTCGTCAATGGGTCGCGGTTGCGAGCGGCCACTCAGCCCACGGACATTCGCCGAGCTCTTGCTGACGGGTTCTTCGTGGACGATTTCCTCCACCATACTGCTGAACGATCCGCACTGCGGACATTTGCCCATATACGAAGCGGCCACACGTCCACACTGTTGACAAACATAACGGGTATGTGTTTTTGCCATATCGGTTCTCACAATCCAAAAAAGGGTGAAAGGCTTGATTAATTCCTTCAAAGTATAACAGAATTTTTGTTCTGTTTTTGCGCGTCGATTTAGTCCACACGGCGACCTTACGCCTGCCAGCGCATCAAAACGGAAAAATGCTTGACCATCGTGGTACATTACAGTAAAATACCACCCGCTAAACAATGCTCTCGTAGCTCAGTGGATTAGAGCGCTTGCTTGCGGAGCAATAGGTCGCAGGTTCGAGTCCTGCCGGGAGCACTAAAAACCACCTTACAAAAGGTGGTTTTTTATTTAGATCGCACACCCCGAGGATGATATTCGTGTCTCGACCATATTAAAAGCAAACGTGATTCACCATCCACCCGTTTTCTATTTATAATGGCAGGATGAAAAAGAACAAACCCCACATTCTCCTGACAAACGATGATGGCATTCGCTCTCCCGGTCTTTGGGCTGCAGCCAGCGAACTTTCCAAGATCGGCTATGTGACTGTAGCCGCGCCGCGTGAACAATCGACGGGCATGGGGCGCAGCCTGCCCAGTACGTCAGATGGGGTCATTCGCAAGGAACAGGTACAGGTCAACGGTCAGGAGTGGAGCGTGTATGCAATCGGCGGTACTCCCGCACAAGCTGTCCTGCATGGGGTGCTGGAGATCGTTCCACACAAGCCCGATCTTATCGTTTCAGGCATTAATTACGGCGAGAATGTCGGGCTGGGAATCACCATCTCGGGGACGGTCGGCGCAGCAATGGAAGCCGCCTCGCTGGGATTCCCCGCACTGGCAATTTCACTTCAAACCGAGCCTGAGTTTCATCTCTCCCATTCAGACGAAATCGATTTTGCAGTAGCTGGACATTTCACCGCCTATTTTGCAAAAATGATCCTCGAAAAGAAACTCCCCGAAAATGTGCATCTTTTGAAAGTGGAAGTACCGAGTCACGCTACGCCTGAAACTGAGTGGCGGGTCGGGAGGCTTTCCCGTAACCGATACTATGACCCCGTCCCATCCAAAAGGGATTCATGGGAACAGCCCGGGCCCATCTCGTACAGACACAGCGCAGGTATTGACGAAGACCCCGAAGACACTGATGCTCACATTTTGCGGACGAAGAAAATGGTGGCTGTAACCCCTATCAACCTCGATATGACAGCGCCAGTGGTGTTGGCTGATTTCGAAAAAAGTTTGCGGAATTAGGGCAGAAAGCGAAAACTAAAAATGGTTTTCGCTTTTTCTGTTTAAATAGATACCCAACCTTTTAAGGCCTGGACGGATATATCCTATAGAAGATGGACGAAATACAGGCAATTCAACGACTCAAGAACGGCGATATCAGCGGACTGGAATTTCTGGTCGCGCGCCATCAGGTGAAGGCCGTGCGCACGGCTTATCTGATCACGCGTGACTTGGGGCTGGCTGAGGATGTGGTGCAAGATTCCTTCCTCCAGGCATTTCGCTCCATACGTGGCTTCGATTCAACACGTCTGTTCGAGCCGTGGTTCATGCGCAACGTGGTCAATGCTTCAGTGAAGATGATGCAAAGGTCGGCGAAGCAGGTTGAGGTCGGAGATGAAGCGGACGAATCTCTTTTTGCAGAATTGGCCGCGAGAGTCGAGTCGGTTGAAGAGCAGGTCGAGTCCATCGAAATCCAAAATCAGATCTGGGACGCCATGCAAAAATTATCACCGCGTCAAAGAGCGGTGATCGTTCAAAGATATTTTCTCGAAATGAGCGAAAAGGAAATGGCGGAAGATGCAGGCTCGGCGGTCGGCACGGTGAAGTGGATGCTGAACGCGGCGCGTGAACGCCTGCGCGGCTTGATTGAAAGGAGCGAGAGATGAACGATAAGCGCATGAAAGACGCGTTGGAAGCTATCGCTCGTCGCGACGTTCCGGAGAATACCAACCTTATGCCGCGCATTGCGGTTCAACTTGAAAGGAAATCTCCGATGACTACCCTTCGCGCCCGTCCGTTTGTGGCGATATTAATTGCTTTGCTGATTTTACTCACGCTGAGCGGCGTGGTTTACGCCATCGGGCGTTCGCTCGGATATATCCCCGGTATTGGCATCGTGGATCAAAGCACACCGATCCGTGTATTGGCGGAACCAGTCTCGCAGACTCGCGATGGAATTACGATCACGGTCAGCGATGTGGTGTTGACCTCAAGCAAGACCGTGGTGGTCTATACCGTTGATAATATTCCGCAGGAAAAACTTTCGCGCGATGTGGCCGTGCCCGGTTGCGGCTCGAAGCCGGAAGAACACACACTCCTGACAACTTCTGAAAATCTTATACCGAAGGATCTCGGCTATGAAATGAGCGGCTGGGGCGCAGGCTATAAAGTCCGTCACATCTTTGCCCCGCTCCCTGCGGACATAAATGATGCCGTGCTCATCATTCCATGTATCGAAGGCTCCCTGCAAGGTACTCTGCCCGAAAACTGGGAACTGCCTCTGCAATTTATTCCCGCGCCGCCGGATATGACCGTCGTCCCGGTTGTTGAGGTCACGCCCTCACAAGAACCAACCGGGCGAGAACCCACTGAAACTGAAAAGATCGTCGAGACAGAAAAGGGCTTCATCCTTATTGGCACGTTCAATTCACGGCCTGCCGCGGGGCGCGCAAGCCATGGATTTTTCCACCTTCCCCATTTTCACCGACGCGGACGGTCAGGATGTAATTTATGATTTCGCCAATTTTCAACTTGACCAACCTGCGGAGCTTCCCCCGGTCGGTTCCTTCCCGTGGGCATTTGAGATCATCGGCAAGGATCATGCCTATCCGCTAACCATGACCGTCAGCGCAGTGGCTGCTCAATATTCAGAATCAAGCGCCAGCTTTGAGTTCGACGCGGGGCCGAATCCGCAGGAAGGACAGGTTTGGGATCTGAATCAAGACATCGAGTTGGCAGGGTTCCCGGTGCGCGTCGTCAAGGCAATCCGCACCGCCGATGGCTACAGTTTCGATTTCGAGAGCGCCGCCATGTTCCACGGCGTCAGCCTTACCATCGGAAATTCCCTGCCCGTCGGGTCTGGCCTGGGCGACCCCGGACATTTTATTTCGGTGGTCAGATTCGAAGGCGAAGTTCCTTCGGGCAAATTAACGGTACAGGCCTCAAACCCGGTGGTGGCGGTTTCTGGCAACTGGCAGATTCAGTGGGGCGTGGAGAATCTCCCCATTGAGGAATCTCCCACGCCGGTAGCAGCGGATCAAACCTGCCTGACGCGTGATTCTTGGCAAGCGGCATTGGACAACTATCAGCCTGCTCCCGCCGACCTTGCCAAAAAGCTGCTCGTCTACGGAGCACTCGGCGATAATTATTACGACTACGATAATTACGGAAGTTTCATGACCAGCACTGATGGCAAAGACAAACAGATCATCTCGCAAGGCGTTTATCCCTCGCTTTCGCCGGATGGAAGATACGTGGCTTTTGCCTGGGGTGAAGGTTTGAATCTTTTCGACTTCGCAAGCGGCGGACAAATTCACATCCCCAACACAACCACCGATGACAATGTCCCGGTCTGGTCACCGGATGGGACGAAGATCGCTTTCAGCAGCGGAAGCGACCTCAACCTATACACCATCAACCCGGATGGCAGCGGTCGAACGCGTGTCATCAACGAAAATGGCGATGAGCAATTGGTGGATTGGACTTCCGATGGAACCGGCCTGATCTATGGCGTGAATGTGGAAGGCGGCATTTCCCTGCGGAAAGTGGAGATCGCCAGCGGCGCGGTCACAGATTTTTTCATCATCCCTAATCATCGCGCCTATGAAGATTTCGCCATCTCCCCCGACGGAAACCGCATCGCATATCATGCGCGTGAGAATCTCCAGGATGCAATTTACATTTCCAATCTCGATGGTTCAAACCGCAGGCTATTCGCTCAAATGGGAAATTGGATCGTCACTGCGCCGTTCTGGTCACCAGATGGCAACTGGCTGATTATCGTTATGCGCTCCACCGACCTCCCCGACCGTCCCACCGAACTGATGCTGGTCAACGTGAACGACTGCCGAATCCATCCAACTCCGCTAAGTGTGGAAGCAATCTACGGGTGGATCCAGTAGAGAGAAAAAATAAAACAGGCGGAGGAAAATCCTCCGCCTGTTCTTTTACGGTCTATCGTCCGTTGTCCACGGTCTGACTTACAACTCGCTTGCTCTTCTCGCAATCTTATCCTTCGCACGCTCTGTAAACTCAGCCAATGAAATATTGTTCTGCTGACTTCCGTCGCGCACGCGGAGCGAAACTTGTCCAGCCTGCATTTCATTATCACCGACCACGATCATATACGGCACCTTCATCAACTGCGCCTGGCGGATCTTGGCGTTCATGCGTGAGGCGCTCAGATCTGAATGAGCGCGGATTCCGTTTTCACGCAATTCCTTCGCGATCTTTTCTGCATATTCATTCTGCGCATCTGTAATTGAGATGACGCGCACTTGTTCCGGCGAGAGCCAAACCGGAAAGTTACCCGCGTAATGCTCGAGCAGGAAGCCAACCATGCGTTCATGTGTTGAAAGCGGGGCGCGGTGGATACACAGCGGAATTTCATCCACGCCTTCCTTGTTCGTGAACTTCAAGTCGAAGCGCTCTGGTACGGCAAAGTCCACTTGATTGGTCATCAGCGAAAATTCGCGCCCGATGGCTGACCAAACTTGCACATCAATTTTTGGACCATAGAATGCAGCTTCGTCTTCGCGTTCCACGTATGGCACGCCGCCGTTATTCATCGCCCGGCGCACCATCTCTTCCGTCTTGAGCCATAGGCGCTCGTTGTTCACATATTTTTTGCCCAGTCCCGCCTTGCTGTGCAGGGACAGGCGCATCACGTACTTCTCGATCCCGAACAGTTCAAAATACTTGCGATATAGCGCCACCACACCCATGAACTCCTGTTCGAATTGTTCCTCCGAGCAGTAGATGTGAGCATCGTTCATTTGCATCGAGCGCACGCGCATTAAACCAAACAACTCACCTGATTTTTCATAACGATAGCACGTACCGTATTCAGCGAGGCGCACGGGCAGGTCGCGGTAAGAACGTCCCTTCGAACCGAAGATCTTATGGTGCATCGGACAGTTCATTGGCTTGACATAATACTTTACGCCTTCGATTTCCATCGGCGGATACATGCTCTCGGCATAATAGGGCAGGTGCCCCGAACGGATGAACAGATCTTCCTTTGTAATAATTGGCGTTTTAACGCGCAAATAGCCAGCCTTGTCTTCCATATCCTTGGCGAGTTTTTCGAGTTCCTCGATCATCACGCCACCGTTGGGCAGCCAGAGCGGCAGGCCAGGACCGACTTCATCGTCGAAGATGAAGATTTCCAATTCCTTGCCCAGCTTGCGATGATCGCGCTTCTTCGCTTCTTCGAGCTGCTGCAGATATTCTTTGAGTTGATCCTTGCTCTCCCAAGCCGTACCGTAGATGCGTTGCAGCATCTTATTGTTCTCATCACCGCGCCAATACGCGCCCGCAATGGACATTAACTTGAAGGCATCCTGTTTGATCTCTTTCGTGGTTTGAACATGCGGACCACGGCACAGATCTGTGAACGTATCCTGCTGATAGATCGATATCTCAGGCGGCCCATCCAGCGGGTTGCCGTATTCGTCCGTGCCACCTTTTTCGAGGCCTTCGATCAATTCCAACTTATAGGGCTGGTCGGCAAAAATCTTTTTCGCCTCCTCAGCAGAGATGACCGTTTTCTTGAATTCATGCTTGCCCTGCACGATTTGTCTCATACGCTTTTCGATCTGTTCCAGATCTTCGGGCGTGAGGTTGCGCGGCAGGTCAAAGTCATAATAAAAACCGTTCTCAACGGGAGGGCCAATGGTTGGTTTCCCATCAGGGAACATCTCCATCACCGCCTGCGCCATCACATGCGCTGCAGAATGACGGATTCTGTATAACTGCGTATCTTCATAACGTTCTGTTTGTAATGCCATTTTTACTTCCTTTCTTAATACTCGCACAATACGAACTTTGGTTTGTTTCTGCTTTCCAGGGAATTTCGCGCCTCGGAGAAAAGCAGTTACAAACCTCCGAGCCGCTGACGAGTATGGATACGAACTTTAGTCATAACAACCTCCAAAAAACAAAAAACTCTCGCCCATCACGGGGCGAGAGTTTGATCTCACGCGGTTCCACCCGAATTGTATGTTGACATTCATTCAACACACCACTCTTAAGCCTCTAACGGAGCAACCCGTTTCCCTTACTCTCTTTCGATTTCAAGGTCACGCTCGCGAGTGGTTTTCGGTGATTGTTTCTTGAAGAGGCTCTCAGTCTCTGGCTTCTTCTCTCTGTCAGAACGATGATCACGTACTCGTCTCGGTCAACACGTTTTTTTAATCGTTGGTTCGTATTATATGCTGATTCAAAAGGCTGTCAAGCAAAACAAAAAGTCCCAAAATGGGACTTTTTGTTTGTGGGCGAGATAGGGCTCGAACCTACGACCTCTGCTATGTCAAAGCAGTGCTCTAACCAACTGAGCTACCCGCCCGAAGGACTGACATTATACAAGGTGTCCCAAAAATTGACAATCCCCTGTATAATCCCAGCGACATGGCTCGCAAGAAAGCACCCGAAGATTTATCCGTCGAGGAACTGCGTCGACTGCTGGTTGAAAAACGCCGCGGCGCGCGCAAGGAAAGACTGGAAAACTTCCGCCGCACAGGACGCGTACTCTCGGTCACGCCGGAACCATCCGACTTTACCTCGGATCGCTCCGCGCCGATCGTTGATACAGCAGAAGCGGCATCCTCCACCCCGGAACCTGCTCCTGCAAACCCGCGCCGCAAGTTCATGGATCGTGTCCTGCTGGGCGTGGAAGTGCTCGCCGTCCTCGGCCTGATCGCTGTATTGATGAACAGCCTCGGCATGCTGCGCACACTCAACACCGAAGTGGCATCCGCGCTCAACCCGGAGACCGTCACACCGACACCGTTGGTAATGGCTGTTGTGTTACCATCCGGTCACACCCCACCCGATGCGCAGGGAAATACACGGCCCAACGAAGCCGAAATTCCCGAACATCTGCGCCCCATGGTGCAGTCGCTCGTGAACCTGCCCGTTCCCACCGCCGCACCAGACCAGGCGGTCCGCATCCAGATTCCCGCGCTCAGCATTGATGCACCGATCGTTCAGGGTGATGGCTGGGAACAACTCAAAAAAGGAGTCGGCCAAAATATCGGCTCCTCAAACCCAGGTCAGGATGGAAACGTCGTGCTTTCGGCGCACAATGACGTTTACGGAGAAATATTCCGTTATCTCGATCGACTCGCGCCCGGCGATCAAGTCATTGTTTATACACAACAACGGCAATACACCTATGTTGTAGACCGCACAATTCTTGTCGAGCCGACCGCCGTGGAAGTGATGGCATCCACCGGCACACCGACCGTGACACTGATCTCGTGCTATCCATACCTTGTTAACAAACAGCGCATTGTTGTCTTTGCGCGATTACAAAATTAGGAGAAATATAAAATGGCTACAAAAAACAAAAGACCAACCCGCGTCGGGGCTGCCCCACAACCAGCAGTTGAATTCAACCCCGATTACACACAAGTCAAGAAGGACCTGGCTCGCATTGGCTTGCTCTCGGGCGCTTTCTTTGTTCTGCTGATTGCGCTTTCCTTCGTCATAAAATAGTTATCGCGCATACGGAAAGACAAACCCAGAAAAGAGGAAAGACGGATTCCGGGCTTTTCCTCTTTTTTTATTTCCAAAACAAATATGACCCAACCTGTGTTCGACATCCTGCTTGAAAAATTGACCTACGGCGGCGAAGCCATGGGGCGCCTCCCCGATGGCCGTGCCGTGTTCGTGCCGTTCGGCCTGCCAGGCGAACAAGTCCGCGTGGAATTGGTGGAGGAGAAAAAAGGTTTCGCGCGCGGAATACTGCTTGAGATATTAAAAACCTCCCCGGAAAGAATCGCCGCGAAATGCAAACACTTTGGGGTCTGTGGCGGCTGTCATTATCAAAACCTTCCGTATGAAAAACAATTGACGGCAAAAACCGAGATCCTGCGTGATCAATTGCAAAGGATCGGCAAGATCGAAAACCCGCCCGTGAAGCCCATCGTTGCCTCACCGCTCGAGTGGAACTATCGCAACCATGTTCAGTTTCATCTCACAGCAGAAGGCAGGATCGGCTTTATCAATTCCCGGGGATATTCCACCCTGCCCATCGAGGAATGCCATCTACCCGAAATAGGCATCAACACCTTTTGGCCTGATTTGCAATTCGAATCAAACGAAGGCGTGGAACGCGTCTCCCTGCGCAGCGGACAGGATGAAGAGTTGATGGTGGTGCTTGAATCCGAAAATCCTGAAACGCCCGAACTCGAGATCGAAGCGGACGTATCGGTCGTGCATTTATTTGATGACCATCCTGTTGTCATTGCAGGGGAAAGTTATTTGAGCATGAAGATCGCTGAAAGGGATTTCCGCGTTTCCGCCGCCTCATTCTTTCAAGTAAACACAAGAATGGCTGAGAAAATGGTGGAGCACCTGGCAGAAAAACTGCCCGTTACAGAATCTGCCACCCTGCTGGATGTGTACTGCGGTGTCGGTCTGTTCAGTGCTTTCTTCGCCAGGAAATATCAGCGGGTAATCGGCATCGAATCTTCGGAATCAGCCTGCGAGGATTTTGCATTCAACCTCGACGAATTCGACAATGTCGAGTTATATGAGGGCGAAGCGGAAACGATCCTGCCCGGGCTTGCGGACCGTATCGATGCACCACTTCACATGATCGTGGACCCACCGCGCGCCGGGATCGAAAAGCATGCCTTGGATGCGATCATTAACATCAATCCACAAGTAATCGCCTATGTTTCATGCGACCCATCCACGCTCGCACGGGATGCGGCACGGCTTATTAATGGGGGATATCAGTTGGTGGAAGTGACTCCGTTCGACCTATTCCCCCAAACCTATCACATCGAATCGATTTCGATCTTTGAAAAAAAGTAGAGGCACAGCGCGGCTGTGCCTCTACAAAATGATTATTCGTCTGCGATGACGATGACCTTGTCATCGGGCGAGTAGCTCACCCGCTCCGATTTCTTCGGGTTGGTGTGAACGCCATATGCTTTTTCTGCATCATGGCTTTCTCTCATCACGCGATAACCGATGGCAGTCTCGCCGCGTCGACGGGCGGCTTCGGTGACGGTATAGAAATTCACAGGTTCGCCTGTCACCACATAATCGCTGATCGGCTTGAGGTAGATCTCCGCGCCTTCGGGATCGAACATGTCATTGAACACACCCAGCAACTCCGCGTTTTCTGAAAGCTGTGTCATCATCAAACTGATCAAGTGCTCGCTGACGATGAAGTCATCCACCTTTGCGGCTTCGGCCAATTCGCGATTGCGCAAGTCGAGCATTTCGCTAATGATCGAGAACGGTGTTTCGTCGCGCTCGGCAATATCGCGCAGGTGCAGTAACGTGATGAGAGTAATCGCATCCGCTTCCTGCTGTTCGAGGTGATTGTACGCCAGCACGATGACATGGTCGTATTCGGTGGCTTCCAGGCTTTCGAGCATCTCGCGGTCACGAATATCACCTTCCTTGACTGTGATCTTCTGATTCTTCAAAACACCGCTTTCAAGTTTTATCTGCTTATCCAGTTCGAAGATATCTGAAACGATCGTAACTTGCGAACCTTTGGCTACATAGTTGTCCAATTCACGGATGATCGTGGCACCGGAACCATTCCAACCGAGGATGAGCGTCCGCTCCGGCTTGGAACGGGAGGCTGCTCCAGAAACCTGTATCAGGCGTTCGTCAAATTGTTTGCGGCCGATCCCAGTTAGTTTGATCTTATCGTCGTCTTCCGCAATCACAAAGATATGGTCACCTGATTGAATGCGGGTATCCATTCCAGGATTCATTGCAACAGATCCATCCGCCTTACGGATACCCATTAATGTGGATGTCTCATAGGCTTCGAGCGCTTCGCCGTAGGTCTTCCCCGAGAGTTCGGGTTCCTGTTTGAAATAAATTTCATCGCCGCCGAAATTCATCAACTCTGTATAAACAATGGACAGGCCGCTTTGGCGTGAGGTTTGCGCCACAACGCGGGCGATGAGATCATTGGTGAGGATGGGTTGAACGGTATCCTTTACGCCCAGCATCTTGACCACGTCCATGTTCTTCGGGTCGCGGATCTGAGTGACGATGTGATAGGGTTCTTCACGGCGGTTGGGATTGTTGGTGATGGCCAGCACTGATTTGATGATATGCGTATCCGGGTCTGCGCCTTCAGCGAGGATGATGATCGAGCGCGCCGTGTGCGGACTGGCAATTTCAAGATCGGTCAGGTCGATGGGATTGCCCGAACGACAAATGACACGGGTATTTTTTGTATCGGGAATACGATCAGCGATCTCGTCTTCCATTTCAACCTTGTCCTGATCGGCCAATATGACAATGACCGCCCCGCTTTTTCGGCTTTCGTTCGCAAGGACAAGTTCTGAAATGACTGTAAATACCTGAGTGCTCCAGCCAAGGATGAGGGTGTGATCGTTTTCCAAAACTGCAGAGCGCCCCTTGCGCAGTTCATCGAGTTTGTCTTCGAGACCGTTATTGATAATACCGATCAACGCACTGACGACAAAGATGCCGCCGAAAGTCACGACAAGCATCATGAGCAGGAAGAAGAAACCGCCTGTATCGCCGCCCATTGTGCCTGAATCCAGCGTACGCAGGAGACCCATCCATGCCAGTTGGAACAAGCTTTCATCGTTGGGGGCACTTCCAGTGATCTTCACCAGCGCCGCAATCACAAATATGATGATGGCAGAAAGCACAAAAAGAGCAAAGATCAATGCGCCTGTACCACGAGACATATAATTATCGAACCAGTATTGAAACTTTTGCTTAAAAGTGGGTGCTTTCATTTTTTCTCCTCACGCCGTAATTTTGGCCTATTATAACCAGCCCGCAGGGAATTTGACCTGCAAGTTCATTACATCTATACTTGGGTCAGTTAAGAAAACTATCATCTTTTACAGGTAACATCCGCCGAATTCAAAAAGTCAATGCAGTGCCGCAATTGTTCAATTTTTTAGAATTTAGAAAGTGAGGTAAGTCATGTTTGCATTTGAAGGTTTTGACCGCCGCAAGGAAGAGGACCGCATTCGTTCTGAAGGTCGGCTTCCCCCGGGGCAATCTCTGACCCAGAAATTCCCCGTTCTGCACTACGGCCCTGTGCCAGCTTTCAACCCCGCCACTTGGGATTTCCGCGTGTGGGGTGAAGTGGAAGAGGAAAAGCGCTGGTCATGGGATGAATTCAATAAACTCCCCCGCTCAAAGATCGAAATGGATATTCACTGCGTGACCCGCTGGAGCAAATTCGACACCACCTGGGAAGGCGTTTCGGTAAAGACTTTGGTGGAACAGGGTTTCTTCAAGATCAAACCCACAGCCACTCATCTCATGCAGCACGCCGAATACGGATTCACGGTCAACCTGCCGCTGGAAGTGGCGTTGCAGGATAACTTCCTGCTGGCCACCCATTTCATGGGCGAGCCGATCACGCCCGACCACGGTTATCCGTTGCGCGGTGTGGTGGGATTCATCCCCGGACGCGAGGACATGGAAACCCCATACCTGTGGAAGGGTGCAAAATGGCTGCGCTCACTCGAGTTCATGCCCCGCGACAAACGCGGATTTTGGGAACAAGCCGGGTATCACAACCGCGCCGACGTCTGGCGCGAGGAACGGTTTGGATAAGAAAAACAGCTTGAATAGTGCGGGATCATAATCCCGCACTATTTCTTTTTCCGAGCTAACAGTGACCGTAAAATGAGCGGGAAATACAAGACCGCTATTTGAGAAAATAATAGGATTAACCGTATAGTATTCCAATCCAGCAACGCATACCATGAGGGCATGGGACGGGGCAGGTCTCTCAAGTTTGTATCCATTGAGATAATTTGATCATCGAACGACCAGATTTTTCCATCGGCGGTCATGACAGGGGGGAATGAAGTTCCATTTTGAAAATTTGAATTGTTCTCCGTATATCGAACAAGTTCGCGCGCATTGTCATTCCACGCTGGTTCGAAGACGACCACAGAAGATGGGGATACACCATACATCCATAAACGCCCAAGTGAATCAACCATTAATGCACGATATTTATCTATAACCCGTTCTTCATTATTCAGGCTTTCAGGCAACTGGGTGAGCAAAACACTGCCCAATGAGTCTATTTTCTCGACGACAAAGTTGCCATACTCCACCTCCAACAATACCCACAAGGCATTGTCGCCATCCAAAAAATAATCCTTTGCCCATCCATTCGCTTGAATGATAGGGATTTCCTGATCGGTCCATTTGCCATTTGAAAGTCGGTACACGCGGCTCTCTGTGTCGTTGCGCATCAACACAAGCAAGTCACCATCCGGCATCGGTGAAGCAGAGACAGGCGAAAGACCGCGCTGTTCAGCCATTTCCGGAAGCGCTAATTCAGACCAGATACCGGTCAAGGCATCCACCCTCACCACATGCCCCTGCCTATCCACAAACCAGCCATAACGGCCGGAGACCATGCCATCCAAAATGGATACACTCTGATCATTTTCAAAGGGAATCTCCTTCCAATGGTCAACTACATAGCGCAGCACGCCAGTATCCAGCCAGATGAGCGGAGTCCCATCCTCCATAACGCTGATATATTTTGGGTATGGAGTACCAAACGCAGATTCACGTTTCCACTCCCAAGCATTGTCTTTTTTCTTCGGAATATGGAAAACATGATAATTTTTGCTACCCTGTGAGATCACCCAAAAACCACCCTGCGGATCTACAGAATACTCATCCACACTTTCAAACCATGGAAACCGGGTTTCGGTCTCCCAAATATTTATGAACCATGAATGCGGCGGTTCCAGGAACACGACAAGCAGATACAAAGCCGCTATCAATGAGGTAATTGCTGATATGTTCCTAGACTGACGATGCCATTTTTCAATCGCCCCAGCGTCTTTCATGCTGGGCGCAATCGCCTCCGGAGGCACACGATTCTTCAACTCAATCACTATATCTTCGCCATGCCGATTGCCAAACAGGAGGGGAGTAAGGGTATATTTCGCCCCACTCATTTCAATGATCTCCACAGTGCCAAATACCCCAAGCATGAGACTCCTCACCCTCCCATATTTGACTGAAAAAGGTTTCAATCCGCGTTGAAGCAACCAATCCATGCCTGCTATGGTTTCAAGAGATATCTGCTCGTCATCGAAAATTAACCGCGCTTTCCACTCGGCGATCTGAACAACTGCAATCCATGCGGTCATAACTGCAAAAAACACAACAAACAGGGCAAACCAAATCCCCAAACTGACATTGCCATCTTTGATGGAAGCGAATAGCTCCATGAAGGTGAAGTATGTGTATGCCAGGAACAAAAAGACAGACAGCATCATCAAAAATGCAATCAGACTTAATATTTTTCTTTTCAGGGGCACACGGAATATCTTCATAAAACCCTCCCAAGTGAAATATCGAACGATGTCTGAATTATACAACTCTTCCAGACCGGCGCGTAAAAAAAACAGCACGGAACCGTGGTTCCGTGCTGTTAAAACTACCTGGGGTGATTTACGGTCTCTTCCCCAACTCCACGCTGATATCGACCCTTTCCTCGCCCCGCAGAACGGTGAGGATCACGGTCTCGCCGGGGCTTTTGTTGGTGATGAGGTAGGCCAGCATTTCATCGAAGGTGCGGATGTCGCGTCCGTCGATGGCGACGATCAAATCGCCGCCGCTGAACAGGTCGGGGATGCCCGTTGGGGTGGAGCCCGCCTTGATGCCCGCCTTATCCGCCGGGCCATCGGCGACAACATCGGTGACATAGGCGCCGGTAAACGACTTTAATCCCAGCTCATTGATGATATCAAGGCTCAACGAGTCCATGGAGGAAATCCCCAAAAATGGATAATCGTACTGGCCTGTCTCGATCAAGACCGGGACGACACGTTTGACCATGTTAATGGAGATCGCAAAACCGATGCCCGAATTGACGGGCTGTCCCGTTTCGGTGGTGCTGGTGGTGCGAATGGCGCGATTGATGCCGACCACTTCGCCGTTGATGTTGAAAAGCGGACCACCCGAATTGCCGGGGTTGATCGCAGCGTCGGTTTGGATGATATCGCCCGTGGTGAAGGGACGTCCATCCGGGGTTTCGCGAATCGCATCGAGCGTGCGGCCAAGAGCCGAGATGATGCCAACCGTCATTGTGCTGTCGAGGCCAAAGGGGTTGCCAATGGCCACTACGGTCTGACCCACTTTCAGTGAGTCCGAATCGCCGAGCGGCAGGGGATGAAGCTCGCCCGCAGGCGCATCCACTTTGATGACCACAACATCCGAGTCGATATCCGTCCCGATCAATGTGCCATAGGCCATGTAACCGGAAGTGAAGCGCACTTCGATCGTGGTCGCATCCTGCACGACATGATAATTGGTGATGATATGGCCTGCGCCATCATATACAAAACCTGAGCCCTGACCCACATCTGTAATGATGGCCACTGTGCCGGGGCTGACGTTTTCAAACAACGCGACCAAACCATCTTCATCTGTGACGGGATTCGAAGTGTTTGAATTCAGAGGTGCAACAGGCACCACCGGCTGTACCGGGGCCGCAGGTTGTTGTAACGGCAATGAAGGTGTCTGGCAGGCGAGCATAGCCAACACCAATAGAACAAAAGCCAGAATACTTTGCTTTGCTTTCATGAAATACTCCTGTGATCAACTTTAAAACTTAATGCGAGCTGCTTCTTCAAGCAATTCCCTCTGCTTGGGTGACAAATACTTTGGCACCTGCGGCTTCAATCTTACAAAAAGATCCCCTTTGGTGGCCGGGTTCTTGATATGCGGCATGCCGCGCCCGGCCAAACGAAAGACCTGGTCGGTTTGCGTGCCTGCGGGAATGGTCAATGTAACTTTGCCTGTGGGAGTCTCAACTTCCGCCTCACCGCCAATGATCAAAGTAAGCACATTCACGAGGGATGTCGTGTAAAGGTCCTGACCCTCCCTTTCGAATTGCCCCTCGTCTGTGATATTCACGAGAAGATAAAGATCGAGTCCATCGGGACCCGCACCTGCCACTCGAACCTTTGAGCCGGTCTTCACCCCGGCAGGGATCCGCACCTGCAACTTGCGTCCATTGGTTTGGAGCTGGCGCATGGTGCCGCTATACGCCTCCTGAAAAGTGATCTCCACTTCCTGTTGGTAACCCTGCTCAGCGGCCTGATTACGCGCCGAAGAACGGACCGCCTCACCAAAGATGGTGCGGAAGAAATCGGAAAAACCGCCGCCCGCAAAAGGATCTTCGGCGTTTCCATAGCCTCTTTGCTGTGTGCCCTGCTGCTGTTGAAACCAGTCGTCCCATTGAAAATCACCCGGGCGTCCCCCACCGGTGCGGAAATTGGAATATGCGCTGCCCAACTGGTCGTAGCGCGCGCGTTTCTGCTCGTCGCTCAAGACCTGATAAGCCTCGTTGATCTCCTTGAATTTATCCTCAGCCTTTTTATCGCCCGGATTCTTATCCGGGTGATATTGCATGGCAAGCTTGCGATACGCTTTGCGGATATCGTCTGTACTGGCCTTGCGCTCCACGCCGAGGGTTTTGTAGTAATCCTTATATTCCATGAGGCTATTGTGACACCGCGCTAGTCCCTCGTCAAGCACTCAAGGGGCACACTAACATAACTCTAACCTGCCTGTCTTATATGGTAAAGTAAGCCAATCACCGAATAAAAGGATTAAAAAATGAAATCGATTTGTGTTTTTTGCGGATCATCAGACTCGGTTCATGCGGACTATAAGACTGCCGCTTTTCAATTGGGCATTGTCCTCGCGAAAAGAAGGATCCGCCTCGTCTACGGCGGCGGCAAGACTGGTTTAATGGGCGAAGTTGCAAACGGGGCACTATCCGCAGGCGGAGAGGTGATCGGCATCATCATCCCTTCCATGAATACGCCCGCGCTGGCTCACACCGGCCTTACCCGCATGGACGTGGCCCCCGACATGCACGGACGCAAAGCCCGCATGCATGAACTCTCCGATGGATACATTGCCCTGCCTGGCGGCTTCGGCACATGGGACGAACTCTTTGAAACCATTACCTGGGCACAGACCGGCGCACATGAAAAACCCGTGGGAATGCTAAATGTGAAGAATTATTACGCACCCTTGCTCGCCGCAATGGATCATGCGGTAAACGAGGGCTTTGTCTTCGAAGAACACCGCAAAGCCGTCTTCTGTGAAATGACCTCCGAAAAATTACTGGATGAAATGTCAAAATACCAGCATCCGCGCGAAGCGGTAAAGCGTTGGTTGAAAAAGGATTAAGAAAACAGTCCGCAGGAAAGTTTCCTGCGGACTGTAATTTATTTATCCATTGATCAAATCATGCCAGAGTCAGAATGATCGGTTCATCTTTTGTGACAATGACCGTGTGTTCGAATTGGGCGGCGACGGTTCGGTCGATCGTGCGCAGGGACCAGCCATCTGATTCTTCGAAGATGTGCCCCCTGCCTGTGGTGAGGAAAGGCTCAATGGCCAGAACCACGCCTTCGTCCAGTATGCGGCGATCTTTCGATTTGTAGTAGTTGTAGACCTGTGTCGGCTCTTCGTGCAGTTTATGCCCGATGCCGTGACCCGTCAAATCGAAAATGACACCGAACCCGTTTCGTTTTGCTTCATCCTGAATCGCCTTGCCAATGCCATTCAACGGTTGGCCCGCCCGCGCGGCCTGCACCGCCTTCACCAAAGCGGACTTGGTCGCCTCGATCATTTTGTCGTATTCAGAAACCTGATTCGCAACGACCATCGAACCGCCCGTATCCGCAAAGTAGCCGCCCATCTCAGCAGAGACATCGATGTTGATGAGCTGACCCGCCTGCAATACCTGGTCGCCGGGGATTCCGTGCGCGATGACAGGCGAAATGCTGATGCAGGTTGCGCCGGGGAAGGAATACATCACCTGCGGCGCAGATTGCGCGCCTTCCTTTTCAAGAAATTCCCTGCCGATGGCATCCAGTTCGGCGGTGGTCATGCCGGGCTGGGCCTGTTCCATCATCAGCTTCAACGTTTGCGCGACGACACGGCCAATGGCTTTGAGGGAATTGATCTCTTTTTCAGACTCAACGATCATGCTTAACCTGCTTTGATTCCGCGCTCGATGGTTTCGCGGTGTTCAAGGAAATGTTCGGTGGTGTCGCCTAATATCCACAACAAAATGGGGCGTTTCTCGGGGTCTTCTGCGTGACGGGGAGTCAGCAGGTCTTCAAAACTCATCGCATCGAGCCGCGCATGCACCTGCTCATAAACCTGCTTCAAATCATCCATCACTTCTTTTATGGAACGGTCTTTGTTGCGTTCAAAAAGAACCGGGTTGATGATTTCCATATCCCAGCTCTCCGCTACACTTTCGGCAACTTTCAAGACCTCGTGCGCGGGACGTTTATCCAGGTGAACACCGATGAGGATGTTCATCCATTCGGTGAGGTGCGCAAGGTTATCCTTCGGTGACCAGCCGCCCGGGTCGGGTTTGGTCATCTGTGCATCGGTCAGGCTTTCAACAACCTGTAACAGCAGCCGAAACTCCCGCTCGATCGCGGACATTAATTCCTTTTTACTGCCGGGCATCCATTGTTCTTCCATGATGATTTCTCCTATAAAACGATCAACTTACCTTCTTCGAGTTTTTCCTTTTCCTCATCTTTGCGCCAGATCCACGCTTCCCCGCGGACAAGGGTCGTCTTCTTTCCATCCACTTTCACATGCGCCCCATCCGATAACATGAGGATGGGATTGTCGTGAAAGAAATGATAATCCGCCAGCCATTCATCCTTCACAGATTGACCATGCGAATCAAGCGGATAATGCGCCGAGAAATTGAACGGTGTCAGACCCAGACCATCAAAAAAGGATGTACCAACCGTGTTCATACTGGCAGCGGTGAGAATGTTCGGGCCGCATAGCACGGTCCCTGCGCTGAATCCGACCAAAGGCAGGCCAGCCTGGATCTTCTTTTTCAGGTAAAGCGATATGCCGCTGAGATGCAAACGATGATTGAGCAAAAAGGTATTTCCGCCGGGGATATACACCAGCGACGCATCCCGCAAAATATCTTCGATCTCTTTTTGACGCATCAACTCGGTGTTGACCATCTGTAACCGTCCCAGCCCTTTGAAGGCGGTCTCGTTCAACTCCAGCCAGCGTTCGGCATACAGTGAGCCCAGCGGTAAATACGCCACAATTGGGTCACGCTTATCTTCCAAATATGGGCGGCTGGCTTCGATCACATCACTGATGTCATCTTTGCCGGGGGTGGAAAAGAGGTGGAGGTTAAGAGAGGGCATAAGAAGTTAACCTGTAACCTGCAACCTGCCAACAATCACCCGCTTTAGCTCTTCTTGCACGGACTCCCATTTCTGATCCGAATTGACAACCACCCATCGTTTCGGCTCGGCCTTGACCATCTCCAAATACCCCGCGCGGACTCGTTTGTGGAATTCGACAGTGTAGGCATCCATGCGATTCCATTCCATTTCGTTTTGGGTTTTGCGCTTCAGGCCAATTTCCACTTCCAAATCCAACAGGATCGTTAAATCGGGAGTTAATCCGCCCGTTGCGTATTTCACCAGTGCGCGGACTTCATCCAAATTCTGCTGATGCCCGTAGCCTTGATAGGCGATGGTCGAGTCAAAATAGCGGTCGGAGATGACGATCTCGCCTGCGGTCAAACGCGGCTGGATGACCTGCTCCACGATCTGCGCGCGGGCAGCCTGATAGAGCAGGGTTTCCGTGCGCGGGTGCATCTCCGCATTTTTCAGGTCATGCAAAATATCACGGACCTGCTCGCTGATGGAGGTGCCGCCCGGTTCGCGGGTGGGAAATACAACATGTCCCTGCTCGCGGAGGTATTCCACGAGATACGGGATGTGAGATGTTTTGCCTGAACCTTCAGGACCTTCGAGGGTGATGAACATATGGTTAGTGATTAGATGATTAGAGATTAGATAACTAGAGGGAATGGTAACATAAAAATAGAGAGCAGCATCACACTACTCTCTATTCTCCAATCCCTATTCTCTAAATATTCTTACATGCCTGCGCGGCTCTTTGCCGTATGAGTGGCTGACGAGTTCCGCGTTGCGCGCCATTTCGTGTTGGACGCGGCGCACGAGCGATGGGCCAGGCGGAAGATCTACCCAGCGTTCGCCGTTCAACACGGCGGAAATGGCCTGCTCGGTCTGGCCGCGGATATCTTCCATATTGTCGCGCGGGGCTTGATGCTCAGTGAGGTTATACAGATCGCCGAGGAATTGTTCCACCTGCGCCACGGTGTTCGCGCGCAGCACATAGATCGGCATACCACGCGATTCGGCATCAATGACGGTCTTTTCACGGTTGCGATAATACGTCCGCAGGGTGACGAGCACATCAGCATCGCTGACATCAGCCACCACCACGGCGGGCACGCCGATCCGCTTGGCAGCTTGCATCAATCGGTTGCGCGCCACACCATAGGCAAACACACGCACGGTCTGCAATTTCGCGCCGACACTCGGCGTGTTGATCGCGGGTGGGTTGATCGAGTCTGAGCGCTGAGTCTGCTCTTGAATAACAGGAGCAGGCCTGCCCGTCGTTTGATCGACGGTCCCTCGTCCACGGCGCGGCACTTTCACATCCGCTTTGGCGGCAGGTTTCGGCGGCGCAAGCTTCTCTATCTGGATCTGCCCCGCCTCATCGCGTGTGCGAATTTCGGGCGGCATGGGCACGTCGCGCAACAATGCATCCACCGCAGACATGATATCGAGATGGACTGCGAAGCGTTCACGATGCTGGATCTCGATGAGGACATCGAAGGTCGGGGGCGCGCGTCTTTCGAGGACCGTTTTCTGGGTGCCGCGTCGACGGGCTTCCTCGTCTGAAAGTGTGACCGCTTCGATGCCGCCGACAAGGTCGCTCAGCGTGGGGTTGAGCAGCAGATTTTCAAGGGTCTGGCCGTGCGCCGTGCCGATGAGCTGCACACCGCGTTCCGCGATGGTGCGTGCGGCGAGGGCTTCGAGTTCGCGCCCGATCTCGTCAATGACGATGACTTCAGGGTTATGGTTTTCAACCGCTTCGATCATCACTTCATGCTGGAGCATGGGTTCGCGCACCTGCATGCGGCGCGCCTTGCCCACGGCAGGGTGCGGCACATCGCCGTCACCGCCGATTTCGTTCGAGGTATCGACGATGACCACGCGTTTGTTTTCAGCGAGGATGCGGGCGGCTTCGCGCAACAGGGTGGTTTTGCCCACACCGGGGCGGCCAAGGATCAAAACGGATTTACCCGATTCGATGATGTCTTGAATGATATCGACCGTGCCATATACGGCACGGCCTACGCGGCAGGTTAAACCGACAATGGCACTGCGCCTGTTACGAATGGCGGAGATGCGATGAAGTGTACGCTCCATGCCTGCGCGGTTGTCGGCGTCGAACGTGCCGATGCGCTCGGTGATGTGGTCAATTTCTGCGCGGGTGATCTCTTTTTCAGAGAGGACAATTTCACCCTCGACAAAGCGCGCAGTGGGCACTCTGCCAAGGTCAATGACAATCTCCAGCAGTCTGTCGCTGTTGTTGGCCTTCTCCACCGCATGACGAATGGAAGTGGGCAGGACTTCGAGGAGAGCGTCGAGGTCGTCTGTGATTCTATGTTGGGTCATATGTTAAGTTTCAGATTGTGCAGGTGTCAGGTATCAAGTGACACGTAGTAGTAAAGCAGGGAAAGACGAAAAGGATATGCCGCGCAAATGCGCGCGAAACACGTTGCAGGGATCTGGGATTAGAAGAGGATGTAGTTGAGCATGTTGAAGTACCGCCTGTAAAAGAGGTGTCACGTTTCACGTGCCAGGCTTGCCCGCAGCCGCAGCATTAAATTGGTGTCACGTGCAGGTATATTATAGCAGGGTGGCGGTTAACGCTGAATTAAAGGCGTGTGTTAATTTCGTTGATTTGTCTGACGAATTTATTTGTTTTGTTTATGCCAGTTTTTCAGCACGAGGTACACAACCGGCAGGCTGGGATTCAACCCGGAGATGCGAACCGATTTCCGATTCACCAGGTGGAGCAAAACAAAATATATCTTTCCATTCCGTGACCGCTGGAACGTGAACTGAACACTTTGGATCTCATCGGCAAGCAGGGTTTTCTCGCTCAAGAAATATTTGATCGACATGGATCTTCCGTCAAGCACGAGCGAGCGGGGACGAAAAAACATCATCCCCACGAACACTGCAACGATGACGAGGAAGATGATAAGAGGTGCAATCATGACCGGGGCGACATCGGGTGAGTTGTACAGCAAAAGCCCAAACCCTACGAACATGCCTACGAATAGAACCGTGAAGATGAGTCCAGCCAGCAGGGGAAAACTTCCGCTTTTCAGTTCATCATATTCGCGCGGATTGAACAGGTCGGGACGTTTGTTGCCGATCGATTCCACAACTTCCTCATAGCCGGGCAGGTTGGGGCTGGGCACGACGGTTATATCACCGTCGAGATTGTGAAGCTTAATGGAATATCCTCTGCCCGAGACGCGGTTGATCTCACTCCAGCGCAGTGTCTTTGTGCCCAGGAGACTTTGAGATGAAATTTCATCTTCAGAGATGATGGTCTTTTGGGTCAGGGATGTTATGGAAATGATGACGACCAGCAGCAAAATGGCAACAGGAATGAGCATGGACCCATCACCCAGGTCCATATTGAAGAACATGGCGACCAGTATGAAACCGAACATCAGGATCAGGACGACAAATTGAAATGGGGAATGCTTGTAAACACGGGGTTCATTCATGGTCTTCTCCTACACTATTAGTGACGTCTGACCTTATCCCAATCCACGTGCGGGGAATCTTTCAGCAGATACAATCGGATACCTTCATATTTTACATTCACATAATGCTCCGCGCCCCATTCGTTGAGATTCTGCGAGCCGACCTCGAATTCCTGCACGTAAGTGGGCATCAGGGTTTTGATGGAGTAGTTCAGGTCGTATTTGTTGTGGCCAGGGACACTGTTCATGCCAAGCCAGCTCATTTGACCGGAGAGGTCGGGCGGCAGATTGGCGATGTACGGGTCGGATTTGCCGAGGAAATCAATGGCGGGGCGGTCGGCGTAGTAGGGAATCGTCCCTGCCCAGAAGACGCCGATAGTGGCATTTTCATCGGTCAATTCGTTGATAGCGATGGCGATATCGGTTTGTTTGTGGGTGGCACCGTTATCGTAGGGCAGGGCGGAGAGAGTCATCTCGCGCAGGAAGCGGGAGTCTGCGAGGTAGAGTCCGCACAATGCAAAGGTGAGGATGATGATGGAGGACGCTGGGCCAGTTGTCAGTTTGGGAAAGAAGCGCAGCGCGTCAGCGCATCCTTCGAAAAAGAGGATAAATAGGAACGGCATGGTCGGGGCCATGATGCGCCAGTAATTCCACGGATCGCCGCCGACGTAGATCTGATAAAGCATCGAGGTCAGGAACAACACGAACAGGTAAAGTTTTTGGCGTGAGAATTTCAGCAGCAGCCCGGTGATCGCAAGAAGAAGTACGAAGCTGGTTTCTTTCAAGAATGGTTGAATGAAGCCCCAGCCGTTTCGTAATCGTTCGAGCAGCGGCATGCCGACGAGTTTGAGGGTGTAGGTGTTGGGCACGATCTCGCCATAATAAAAATAGCGAAAGGCAGTTTGACCGAGGACAAAGGTTGAATATAGGAGACCTGCCGCCAGAAAAAGGGAAATCGATTTGCGTCCGTTTTTGAGGGTGGGGAGTAAAAATAAAAATGCGAGTGCGGCAAAGAGGAGCGAGTCGTTGCGGGTGAGAAAGGCCAGGCCGAAGCAAAGGGACATCCACCAAAGATGGCTTTGATCCAGCGTATCGGCATATTTAAAAGAGAACAGGACACCCGCGCCGAGCAGGAAGGCCAGCATGCCCGTTTCCATGCCCATGAGCGACCAGTAGTTGAGCGGATAATATAAAAGGACCGCGGCAAAGAGAAAATATTTTACGGGGTTGTTCTTGTTTGGGTTGACGATGTGAAAGATACGCAAGGTGAAAAACGCCGAGCCAAGTACGAAGAAGATCCCTGTCAATTGAACCGCCAGCACGGCATATCGTTTTTCAAAGAGGAAGGTCGCCGCTGACATCATCAAGGTCATCAGCAAATTGGTGTAGCCTTCCACTCGATTCGCGTCGCCTGCATTCCAGACCAATCCGCGGCCATGGGAGAAATTCCACGCGTAGCGCATGGAGATCATCGCATCGTCGAAAAGGTTGAAATATCGACGGTCATCAATGGCCGCGTAGGAGGAATGATAAATGAACGCCAGCGCCCAAATGGCGAACAGGGCGGAGAGCAGGATGAAGAGCCAATTTTGTTTCATTCGATTCGTAAAAGTCGCTTTGTGTTTCATCGCATAAAAGCCTTCAATCACGTCATTCAACCAAGGCCCCCTCCCTGCCCTCCCCCAAATTCCAAAGAACGGAATTTGGGGGAGGAAAACCATCACCACGCAAGGATGGTGGTCACTTTATCCCAATCAATATCGGGCGAGCCTTTCAATAGGTACAACTTGGCATCGTTGTACTTCACACGCACGTAATACTCTTCGGCCCAGCCGCTGAGTTTTTGCGTACCCCAGTCAAATTCTTCCACATAGGTGGGGAGCAGTTTCTGGATGGAATAGGTCAAGTCGTATTTGTTGTGGCCGGGCATACTGTTCATGCCGAAGCCCGCGCTCTGACCTGAAACATCAGGCGGCAGGCTGGCAATGTATTTATCTGATTTACCGAGAAAATCGATCGCGGTACGGTCAACGTAATACGGAAGCGTTCCACCCCAAAATACTCCGATGGTGGCATCTTCTTTCGTAAGGTCATTGATGGCAATGGCCGCTTCCACATGCGCCTGGGCATAGTTGTTTTGATACGGCAGATCAAGCAGTAGAAACTCCCGCACAAAACGTGCATCTGCAACATACAACGCAAAAATAGATAGTGCCGCCAGTGCGAAATTGCGAATCCAACCTGTTTGAGAAAAACGCTCCACAATTTCGAAACATGCGAATGAAAAGAGCAAAAGCAGCAGAGGCATGGTCGGCGCCATGATGCGCCAATAATTCCACGCATCGCCGCCCACATAAACCTGATACAACACCGAAACGAGAAAAAAGCCGAACAGGTACAACCTCTTCCACGAAAATCGCAGTGTCAGTCCAGCAAGCGCAACGAGCAAAAGCGCCCCCGTTTCTTTCAAAAACGGCAAAATGAATCCCCATCCATTTCGCAGGCGTTCATCGAGCGCCATGCCGACGAGTTTCAAAGTATAGGTATTCGGCATGATCTCGCCGTAATAAAAATAACGAAACGCCGTTTGCCCGAGGATAAAAGCCGAGTACAAGACTCCCGCCGCAAGAAAAAGATACACATCGCGGCGTCCGTGTTTCAAGGTTGGGAGCAAAAATAAAAACGACAGTGCGGCAAACACCAGCGAATCATTGCGGGTGAGGAATGCCAAACCGAACGAACCTGCCATGAGGAGGATCAGCGAACTGGGGCGATTCAGCGAATCAGCATATTTAAGCGAGAGTAGAATGCCTGCGGTGAGAAAGAACGCCAGCATGCCCGTTTCCATGCCCATCAGCGACCAGAAATTGAGCGGATAGTAGAGCAGGATCAAGACAAAAGGGAGATAACGATGAAGACCCGAATCAGACGTCCCGAAATTTGATTCGGCGTACTTTGAAATCCTCTCCCCGATGCGGACCGTCATCCACGCCGTGCCAAGCGTGAAGAAGATGCCTGTCAATTGAATGGCAAGCACGGCATAGCGTTTGTCGAATAAAAATGTAGCCACCGACATGACCAGCGTCATCAGCAGATTGGTATAGCCTTCGACACGCTCCACGTCGCCCGCGTTCCACACCAGGCCACGCCCGTGCGCGAGATTCCATCCATAGCGCATGGAGATCATCGCGTCATCAAAGAGGTTAAAGTACAACCGCCCGTCGCTCGCCACGTAGGAGGAATGATAAATGAACGCCAACGCCCATCCGCCAAACAGTACAGACAAGAGGAGCGGGAGCCAATTCTTTTTCAGGTAAACGCGGATATGGCTGGTCATCACAGTTTTAAGTCTAGTCACGATTGGTAATTTTCTCGAATACTTTCAGAGCGTTTTCAATTCCATTTTCTGTTTGAATCTTGCGCCCAAGTTCGATGGCTTTTTGTCGCATCTTGGGATCGCCAACGCCGAGTTGAATAGCTTCCCGCAGACGTTCGGTGGTCAATTCCTTAAATCGAATAGGCCTGGGACCCGCCCCCAACTGGGCGATACGCTCCCCCCAATAGTGCTGGTCAAACACAAACGACACAACACAGGATGGCACACCAGAGCGAAGACCAAAGGCAGTTGTGCCTGAGCCACCATGATGAATCAACATTGCCATTCGCGGGAACAACCAATCATACGGGGCATAATCGATCTTGAAAACATGATCAGGTAACAACTGATTTCCAAGGCCGCCCCAGCCCATATGTAAAATGCCGCGTTGCCCGCTCTGTTTTAAGGAATCAAGAACGATGTTGGTGATGCGCTGCGGATCTTTTACCGGCATACTTCCGAAACCAATAAACACAGGTGGACTGCCTGCTTCAATGAATGCTGATAAATCATGCGGCGGTTCCCAATTTCTATCTTCTGGAAACCAATAACCCGTGATATGGACATACTCGTTCCAATCGGCGGGACGCTCAACCACATATTGACTAAACCCGTTCACGATTGGAAACCGCCTCGTACCCAATTGACCAAAGTAACCCAGCAGCGGCAGCGGAGGCAAGTTGAGCGTTTTTTTACGCCAACGATTGATTACAGTGCGAAACATTTGCCACGCTATCTGTTCGCCCAAATAATAAGTTGCTTTGTTATAGCCCGGCAGGGGAAGTTTTGGAAAGCCCATAAGAGGAAATCCCCGTGTCCGAGCCAATGGAATTACGGCTGCTTGTGCCATGGGCACATCGTATTTTTCCGCCAAGTCAAAACCAAACAATCCCGCTGGCAGTTGATTAATAATAAGGTCTGTTTCACCCAGATGAGGAGCGGACAAATCACGAGCGTAACCTTCTGCCAGAGAACCAAAGGAGCGCACAAGGGCAGGCAGGTCTGCTCCTGCATTGGCGACCAATTCCTTCGCATTTCCCTGAATTGGGTGAAAGTCCAGCTCGTTTTCGGTTATAAGTGGTGCAAAGTCTTCAAAGGTAATAAAACGGACTTGATGGCCGGCAGCTTTGAACCCTTTGCCGAGGGCAGCATAGGGCTGAACATCACCGCGTGAACCTAGTGCAAGAATCGTTATGTGCATGGAAAATATCTTGAGCGAAACGCCTGACTATTTATTCAGTACCCAATCCCAACTCTGGAATCGGCGGAAGTGAGCCGCTGTACAACCAGTTGTTGAAGAATTCGCCCAATTCCATTCCGCTGATTTCCTCTGCAACAGAGACGAAATCTTCGGTGGTGGCGTTGCTGTTTTTGTAGCGGTTGTGATACGTTTTCAGGATCTCGAAGAAAGCTTCATCGCCCACTTCGAGTCGCAAGGCGTGCAAGGTGAGTCCGCCCCACTCGTATACGCTGGCGTTGAACAGGTCATTTGCAGGCGGATTTCCCGGCGCGCCAACCACATCTCCATATTCGACCATGTCTGAATACAGATATTCGACATACTCGTCCCGCGCTTCGGGGCCTTCGGCATGTTCCACCCACAGCACTTCGGCATAGGTGGCAAAGCCTTCGTTGAGCCAGATATCGCGCCAATCGGCCACGCTGACGCTGTCCCCGAACCATTGATGCGCCAATTCGTGGGCCACGGTCAATTCGGTGCCTTCCACGTCATCCACATCCACCATGTCAATTCCAAAAATGGACAGGGTCTGGTTTTCGAGCGCCGAACCGAATTCGACGTCCATCACGAGCGCGCCATACACCTCGAAGGGATACGGGCCGAACAACCCGCTGAAATAATCGATCATCTCGCCCTGCCGTGCAAACGGCGCGCGGACCTTTTCACTCAGTCCCGTGGAATAATAATTGCGGATCGGAATCCCGTTGTCTGAACTCATCGTCTCGATATCAAACTCGTCGATATTGATCGTGGCGAGATAGCTCGCCATCAAACTGGGCGAATCGAAGACGAAGGTGGTCGCATCACCCTTATCGGTGGTTTCGATCAGCAGGCCATTGGCCGCCACCTCGAATGGCTTGGGAACCGTGACACGAAACGTGTAGGTCGCCTTGTCCAATGGGTGATCGTTGACGGGGTAAAAACTTGCAGAACCATCGGGTTCGCTTAATACAAAACTGCCGCCATCCACAGTGACCCAGCCCGTTTGCACAGGCAGGGCAACAGATTGCATCTCTTCGGGTGAGCCGCTGTATTGAACGATAATGGTAAACATATCACCGTCCACGAGCGGCTTGAGCGGGCTGACGATTAATTCCTGTCCCTTACGGGAATAGTCCGCTTCCGCGCCGTTGACCATAAGGCTGTTGATATCAAAGCCGACAAAATCGAGATTGAAACTGCCAAGGTCCTGGGTGGCAATCGCCTCGATGGTCACGATGGCTGTCAGGTCACTGGTGGCAACATCGTGGATGGTGAAATCCAACAGGTAGTGAGTCACATCATAGCCGCCGTTCCCAAACCCCGGGTAGAGCGAATCGCCCAATCCTGTTGAACCGGCAACCGCTTCCAGGGTCGCATCAGGGACGATGGTGGAGATCGCCACGCCGGTCGGCGGTACTGAAACGGGATTTGTGCTGAACTGACTGCACGCAAGAATGGCAAATGCAACCAAAAATGCCGGGAGAATGACTTGAAGTGATCTGCTTTTCATTTTATATCCTTGTGGTTCAGGCAGTATATCATGGCAGTGTGTTGTAAAATTGAACGCATAGATTGGAGTCAGATGAACGCCTCACCGATTTTCGAGTTTGCATTACTTGGTTTTATTTCCATGTTCACCATGATCAACCCCATTGGTGTCATTCCCGTATACACGGCGATGACCGCGAAGTTATCTCCGCATGAATCGCACCGCGTGGCACGCAAGGCCAGCCTGACGGCGTTGTTCATCCTGCTCGCCTTCGCATTGACAGGCCAATGGATCTTTCGTTTCTTTTCCATTTCAGTCAACAGCCTGCGCGTGGTGGGCGGCGTGATCTTTTTCCTGATGGGCTACGAAATGCTGCAAGCCCATCTTTCACGCACACAGTTCGATGACGAAACGAATCACGAATACATCAATGATATTTCCATCACACCGCTCGGCATTCCCATCATCTGCGGACCGGGTGCGATCACAACATCCATCCTTTTGATGAACGAATCCACATCGCCGCTCGAATCAGGAATCGTGATCGGTATCATCGTTTTGATCATCGCATTGACTTACTTTTTGTTGCTTGGCGCAAAACAGGTCACACATCTGATCGGCGAGAATGGCAACAAGGTAATGCTGCGGCTGATGGGCCTGATCGTGATGGTTATCGCCGTGGAATTTTTCTTCAGCGGGTTGACCCCGATCATCCGTGAGATCTTCAGGATACAGTGAGGCATACATGAACCGCAAATTGGATTGGCCTGCACTTTTGCTTTTTACCGCGCTGCTCTTCGGCGCAATTGTCCGCTTTTGGCCTGCGTTCACGAACGGATTTCCCCTCAACGACGGCGGGATGTTCTACAGTATGATTCTCGATTTGAAGGAAAACGATTATCAACTGCCCGAATTCGCGGAATACAACAGCGTGGATATTCCCTTCGCCTATCCGCCGCTCGGATTTTATGTCGCAGCTTTTCTCTCGGACGCTTCGACCACGCTCAGCGCAGGCCTGTTGCCTGTTTCTGTACTCCAAATATTGCTCTGGCTGCCAGCTTTGGTGAACACCCTCTCGATCTTCTTCTTTTATAAACTCGCCGAGCAAGTCCTCAACTCACGCCTATCCGCTTCGCTGGCGGTGATGATCTACGCGCTCTCGTCACGCGCCTTTCTGTGGCAGGTGATGGGTGGAGGAATCACACGCGCCTTCGGCATGTTGTTCCTGATTCTGATGCTGTGGCAAGCGGTTCAATTGTTCAAAAGCGAGGGATATCCCAAACATCTTGCGCTGACCATTTTATTTGGCGCAGGCGCGATCCTGAGTCACCCTCAGACTGCTTTGCATGCCGTGTTGGGTGGCGCAGTGCTTTTTGGCTTTTACGGGCGCAATAAACGCGGAGTCCTCTCTGCGGTGGCGGTTGGTTTTGGCGTGGTGTTTCTCACTGCCCCCTGGTGGGGAAATGTGCTTTTGCGCCACGGCCTCGAGCCATTGCTCTCCGCAGGCCAGACCAGTCAGCGAACGCTTGAATCCTACTTGATCGTCCTAAACTTGCATGGCCCTGGCAATTTCCTCGCCATTCCTATGTTGATATTCTTCTATATTGGCCTGTGGATTTCAATTAGACAAAAAAACTTTTTCTTCATCGCCTGGATCGTGCTTGCCTATTTAATAGATACCCGCGGCGGTGACAGTATTGCATTACTGCCAGAGTCCATGCTGGCGGGAATGGGACTTGGAAAGGCTGGTCCATCTTGATCAACCGCTCGAACGATGAGCAGGATTCAACCTTGCTCATGGCGCAAGGTTCAGGCGCTGGTTTTCGGTGCGTTCTTCTATTTCATCCTCGCGGCCAGTATTTCCGATTTTCAACTGGTCAACACCAGCCTGAAACCCGAAGACCTGAGGATGATTGAGTGGGTCAATTCAAATTTGGAGGAAAATAAAACCTTTTTGCTTTCGACAGGGCGCGAGTTCTCAATGTCTGACCCGATGCAGGAGTGGTTCCCTGCGCTGACTAAACAACACAGTGTCACCACCCTGCAAGGTTTGGAATGGACGTTAAATGAGTTATTTTTTCTCTGGTACGAGGAATTGGTCGCGTTCCAACATTGTGCGGATGTGAATTGCGTCACCGGATGGAGCGGGAAAAACAAGATCAACTATGATTATCTGCTCGTAACGATTCCTACCCGGGATGACGAGAGCGATTTAGCCGACTCACTGAGAAGCCTCGCAATTTCGGCCAAGGCTTCTCCTTCTTACACGGTTGTGTACGAGTCGGAGAATGTGTTGATATTTGAGTTTCACAGGTGATGATATTTTCCATAGCGAGGATATAACCTGCTATTGCAAAACAAAACGCGGACACGGTCCGCGTTTTGTTTTAGAAAACATCCTTTCCTTCCCATTCATTCATGAACTGGTCAAGAAAGCGGAGCATGATCTCATGTCGCTGCTCCGCTATTTTTTTTGCGGTCGGCGTGTTCATCATGTCTTTTAGCAAAAGCAATTTCTCGTAAAAGTGATTGATGGTGGCGCTTTTGCTGTTCTTGTATTGTTCAAAAGTAGCATGCATCTGCGGCGTGGACTCGGGATCGTACATCGGTCTGTTCTTGTAGCCGCCGTAGGCGAAGGCGCGCCCAATGCCGATGGCGCCAATGGCATCGAGTCTGTCGGCGTCCTGCACGATGAGGCCTTCGAGACTTTTCATTTTATTTTCCACGCCCGCGCCTTTGTAGGAAATGTGTATGATGATTTCGCACACTTTGTCAGTGGTGGAAATCTCCACGCCGCAGGAATCAAGCCAGGCCTTGGCGCGAAGCGGGGTTTCATCGCCCGTGTCGTTGAATTTCCAGTCGTCGAGGTCATGCAAGAGGGCGGCAAGTTCCACGATGAACGCATCCGCTTTTTCATGTTGGCAGATGGTGACGGCGTTCTTCCACACGCGGTAGATGTGCCACCAATCGTGGCCCGAGGAATCGTCGGAGAATTCCTGTTTGATGTATTCGGCTGTCTTTTGGATGATGTGGGGTTGATTCATGCGGCTATTTTGCCACAAAAATCAGCCGTTCCATTTCATCTTCATGTACACGCCGCCTTTTTTCAATTCATCGAGCATTTGGTTCAGGCGCTTTTGGCGGGTGGATTCGAGTTTTGCGCGCGTGATCCAGCCGATGTAATCATTCTGTTGAAACGCTGGACGCGCGAGGTAGGCATCCATGAGCCCGTGTGAATCGAGCGCATCGCGGAAAAAATCAGGCATTTCATAGCGAGGACGTGGGGGCATGATCAACTCCTTTTGAGAAATAACAAAATGAGGGCGACGACATTCGCCGCCGTACCGATCGGCAAATACCATAAACCAAGAAGCGCGATTGCGATCAACGCATTGCGGCCCCAGGGTTGATTCAATGCAAAGCCTGCCACGGCGATCAACGCGGCGATGCCATAAACAACGAAGACAAGTTTCATGAATGTGGAACGCGGCTCAATGCCGAGCGCCTGCACAAGGAGGGTCCACGGGCCAAGCTGGCCTGCGTATTCACCACTCGCTGGCGTAAAGTAATCGCCGACCGTCAATGCGCGCAGACCGTCGGCGAGCATCCAGCCAGCGGTTAAGGTGATGAGAATGATGATGACCCATCTCATATTATTTTTTCAACACACACAATGCCTGGCGGATCTCGCCAAGGTGATACGCCGTGTGGACCACAATGGCAAGCGAGCCGCCAATCGAGTCATCGTTCCAGACGGGATTTTCGCGGAACAGGTTCGAAATGCGCTGATAGGCTGCCTGTAATTTATTTTTCGAAGCAATCCATTCTTCGGGCGTGACCTTTTCCACGGTGCGCCACACTTCACCCCAATCCACACGGCTGCTATCGTGGTGAACCACGTACCGTTCCAATACTTCCATGTAGAAGGTCACATGTGCAACCTGCGCAGCCAGCGAGGCGCACTTTCCGCCCACGGGAATCGATGCCTCTTCCGCAGAGACAGTTTCAAGGGTGCGAAAAAGAGACGTATCTTTGTCGAGGTAGATTCCGTGGGTGTTGTCGAATGTTTCATCGAGCAGAGCCATCAAATTGTTGAAAAAATCTTCATGAGCGATGGATTGGGTCATTTTTATCCTGCTCCTTCAAATGCGGATCTGAGCCACGCGACGAGTTCCACATCCACTTCACGCGGATCGCTGACATTAACGATGTAGTTGCACATGCTTCCTTTGGGCTGTTCCAGCAGGCGGGCGTTTTTCTTGAAGTCCTTCGCGTTGATGCCAACCTCGAAACGCGTGTTGGTCTTGGGGCCGATCATGGCAAATTGCTTTTTGCGGCGCAGGCTGACATATCCCTTTTTGGGAACGATCTCGAACTCGCCGAACTTTTGGATCTCTTTCATCAGTTTTTCATGAATGGGGCGGAAGCCCGCCTTTGCCCCCGAATAGATTTCATCGAGCACGGCATCTTCGTTTTTGCCTTCCGCGGCGCGTGTGCCATCGGATTGCAAAATGGCGTGGACGAGCGAATTGGCATCGCCGTGCCCCAGCCCAAGCTTTTCCTTGAACATGTCGCGGAGTTCGCCGTGTTTGCTCAATCCGCTTTTCTTTGCGATGGCGGCCAAGTTCTGCAAGGGACTTGCCCGTCTTCTTTTGAATATTTTCCAATTGGGTCTGGATGGCTTTATCAAGGCTACTCATAAATCATCTCCTTAAAGGTTCTCGAAATTATTGACAGACTGTGCGTCTCCGCTTGAAGGCAACCAACCAATTCGCAGGTGAATCGGATTGAACTACTGACGTCCGTATATTGAACATATATTTCCCCCGACCTCGGGAAATCGATATTCCTCCCAACAAAAAGACAACGAACATGCTGGCAACCACCGCAGGCCAGAACGGCGCGGAAGGCAGACGGGTGGCAACTTCTGATACTCCTGCCGCGATCAACCCCACGTACGACCAGTTCATAAATTCATAGTGAAATTCCAGCCAGCGCCCATGAGGAAGGCGAAGGTAGGCGGGGATGAATCCAGCCAGCAGGGTGAGCAAACTCGCCAACGCCGCACCATGAAAAGGTCCGAAATGACCCGTGAGTTGATAAATGAAAAGCGCGGTGAGGTTGAGTCCCAGCATATTGAAAAAGTAGGCATATCCCAGTTGTTTATGCAGACGAGTCCCTTTGCGGGCAAGCAGCACACACGCGCCAAAGATCAATGCTGAGACAGCGGACACCATATGAAATGTTGATACAAATTGATAAATCATTCTCTTCTTTCTAAAGATCACACACAATATTATTTTCTAACGCCATATCCCGAGTATAAATCCGATGACTGTAAAATACACCGTTATGAAGCCGCCGTTGACGAAAATATATTTCCACGAGCGCTGTTCAAAGAGGGCAATGACCGCAAAGATCAGGGCTGCAAAACCGAAGCCAGCAAGGAAACCCGCCGCCGCTCCCCAGACTGCATTGGTATTCGCATCACCGAGGAAAAAGGCCAGGTTGTACGAGATCAACAGCGAAAACAGAAAGGCAAGTCCATAGGTCTTGGCGGGGTTTTGCTTTGCAAGCTGTTCCTCGGTCAGCTTTGTTTCAGCCAGCCAGGCTTTGTAAAACAGAGCGGGCGAATACCAGAACGCACCCAATGCCAGATTGAAAATGGCGCAAACAAAAACAGCGATGTGATTAATATACAGGTTTTCCATGAGATTTCTCCTTTGTTTTTTGGAGGTGATCTTACAGAAATCGAATCCAAATGTATTGGAAAAAATTTACATTAATCCACCGGAACATAATTCAGAGTGGACGCCTTCCTTTTGATGTACTCGTTGGGGGTGAACCCGGAAAAAGCCTTGAAGTCGTTGATGAAGTGCGCCTGATCGTAAAAGCCGCTGTCCATGGCGATTCCGCTCCATTGAACGGGCTGATTCTTTTCTATTGTCTTGATCGCTTTCTGAAAACGGGCGATCTTGAGATATTGTTTTGGCGGCACACCGACCTGCCCTTTGAACAGGTCAATGAAGTGTTTTTGGGAATACCCGATCTGTTCCCCCAGTTTTTTGAAATTGAACAAAGTGGGCTGGCGAAGCATGCTGGCGACCGCATATTTAACGCAGTTGGATTTTGTATTATCGTAAATCTTATCCCCGGCCATGTTCAGCAGAAACAGTTCAACCAGTTGGAACATCTCCTGCGGTGACCTGGCAGAAATCAGCCTCTCGCGCAAGTCGAGAATTCTTCTGCCAAAGACCAGATCAGCCATGACGACCGAATCCGTCAACTCGTTCATCGGAAACGGATAAAAAGGACGCGCCATTCCCTTTTTGAAAATCACCACCAGCTTCCTACTCTCCCTGCCCGAAGGAATGGTGATGGGACGGGTCCGCACACCGCTGACCCAGGCGTGACGGCAGGATTGAACGATCTCCAGCGTGTCATTATTGTGAATATGCTGGGGCGCATCCGACAGGTCGATGATGAGTTCCGTATTTCCATCGGGCAGAAATCTATCCAAAGAGTGCGGCGGACGCATGTCCTCAAAGTAGATCAGGCTGTCGAGAAAATCACTCAGCGGAAATGGTGGTTGGTGAATTTCGAAAAACATGGTGGCTTGTCCAGTGGTTTTATTATAGAACAAGTATTCTATTTTTACAATCCCATTTTTCAACCTCTTCCCGATTTGCAGAACAGGGTAAATCTTAGGCAAACCTAAGTCCTTTCCACAAAAATCCTGGAAAGGCTATAATTCCTGTATGGCTACTAAAACTAAAAAATCCATTCCTGTTTTTGATTCCGACGAAGAAGACATCATCGAAGAACCCTCTGTCCCAATGCAGGTTCAGCAGGATCCTTCTGAAGAGACCATCACCTTCAAAAAGAGTCACTTTTACTCGGTTCTGGTCGTGCTGGCTTTTGCAGTCGGCGTGCTGGTGGGCTATGTTGCCTGGGGCCGCGGTTCCGGGGGAACCACCACAACGGCAGGAGCCCCGGTGGCTCAGGCACCCGCCGCTGAGCAGGCCCCCCAATACAGACGCTACGATATCCCTACCGAAGGCTTCCCAAGCCTCGGCCCGGATGATGCGCCGATCGTGATCGTCGAGTTCAGTGATTTCCAATGCCCGTTCTGCCGCCGCTTCCACGATGAGACCTACCAGTCGCTGTTGGATGCATACCCCGGTCAGATCCGCTTTGTGTATCGCAACCTGCCGCTCACATCCATTCACCCGGCTGCCATGCCCTCCGCGATCGCCTCGCTCTGCGCACAAGATCAGGATGCCTACTGGGATTTTCACGAAAAACTGTTCAGCAGCGAACAGCTCGATGAAGAGACCTTCATCCGCTACGCTGCCGACCTCGGGCTGGATACTGAAAAATTTACCGCCTGCCTTTCCAGCGGCGAACATGATGCTGAAATCCAGCAAGACATGAACTTCGCCATTGATCTCGGCGTACAGTCCACGCCCACATTTTTCGTCAACGGGCTTGCCATTGTCGGCGCCCAGCCGCTTGCCAACTTCCAGCAATTGATCGATAAGGAATTGGCCGGAGAGATCCCGTAACGTCTTTCCTATATCATTTTCAATTAAAGAGTTCACGGAAGTTCTTAAAATTTCCGTGAACTCTTTTTCTTTTTGGTATGATGTTCCGCGTGTCAATGATTCCCCAAAGATTTGTCCTCTGAGAGCAAACCATGAAAAAATTTGTCGCCATTGCCGGAAACATCGGCGTGGGTAAATCCACGCTTGTAAAAATGTTATGCAACGAAATGGGCTGGGAGCCGTTTTATGAACCCGTCACTGAAAACCCATACCTTGCAGATTTTTACCAGAACATGTCTGCCTGGGCTTTTCACTCGCAGGTATTCTTTCTCACCCATCGTCTGCGTTCGCATATGGGGCTTGCCCAGCATCCCAGTTCTGTGATCCAGGATCGCAGTGTGTACGAAGATGCTGAAATCTTCGCGCAGAATCTGTACGATCAGGGCAACATTCAGGACCGCGATTATCAGACCTATCGTGAGTTGTATGAAACAGCTGTGCAATTCCTGCCGCCGCCCGACCTCGTCATTTACCTGCGCGCCTCCGTGCCCACCCTGCTCAATCGCATCAACTCACGCGGACGCACCTACGAGCGAACCATTGCCCCCGAGTATCTTCAAAACCTCAACGACCTCTACGAATCATGGATCGAAAATTTCACACTCTGCCCCGTATTGGCCGTCCCTGCCGATGACCTGGATTACGTGGCGCATTCCGGTCACCTGCGGCTGATCATCGCAAAAGTGGAAGACAAACTGATCGGAAAAGAAGAAGTGGTCTTCGAGCCCGATGAAGTGGCGCGCGCCGCAGAAGATTAAATGAAAAACCTCCCTCGGGAGGTTTTTCATTTAAGTTGAGAGAATATCTCCGCGCATTGAATGGCGTTGTCCTCTTCCATATTATCTTCAATGCTCCACCATGCAGACAGGATGGCATGAGCAGTTGCCCAGCGAATAATTTTTTCACGTTCCCAGCCGAGTCTCTCCGCGAGGATGCTCACCCGCCTCTCTGCCTGGACCTTGAAACTGGTTCCGTCCGAAATGCTGTCCCATGGATTGATCATGAGTGGCCCTACTTCATACCCTGCAGGCCCAATGACTCCCTTCGGGTCAATGATCAACCAGCCGCGTTCCGAAGACAAAATGTTGAAATGATGAAAATCGCCGTGCATTAATTTCACATCGGTATCGGCAAACAATTCGGGCAAAAATGATTCGACTTTCTCCAAAAGAACTTGCGGAAAAGGTCCCGTCCCGCCATTGAAATGCGGACGGATTTTTTGTAACCCAGCAAACCAATTCGACAATTTTATAAATTTATTCTGTAAGGGTGGAATAACCCCACCCCTGCGTTGTATGTTCAGCATCACATCTGCTGCGATATTTGTACGCTCATCATCATCTTCAAGTTCGGCGAGCATTTTGCCGGGTTTGAGTCTTTCCAGCAATAAGAACCCGCGCTCTTCATCGTGTTCCAATAATTGACAGGCACCATCGCCATTAAATAATTTCAGGGCGGTCATTTCACTGGTCAACTCGGGGTTTGGAATTCCCATTTTGAGGATCACATCTTCATCATCACGTTTTGCAAATGCAACAAAATTAAATGACAGATTTGGCACAGGCTGAACAGCGGTCAAACCCCAACGAGTGGAGACTTCGTCAATTAAAGCAGGAAGGACAGCGAGAAAATTCTCGCCGTCCTTTTTGTAGACATTTTTTATGGTGGAGATGAAGGTTTCGGGAAGTTGCATTTTATTTACTGCATTCTGTAAGGACACAGCGGCGCTGTGTCCTTACAAGATTATTTCACCCAACCCAAACCAATGCGTCCGCGTTCGGTTTCGATCTTTTGGATCTCCACATCGATGATGTCGCCCACTTTGAGGACGGTGCCGTTGGGGATCTGGCTCTTGTGCAGAAGGCCATCTTGCTTGACGCCGATGTCTACGAAGGCGCCGAAGTCCACTACGTTGCGGACGGTGCCTTTGAGCTGCATGCCTGTCAGCAGGTCTTCGGCTTTGAGCACGTCCGAGCGCAGGATGGGAGCGGGGGTATCGGAGCGCGGGTCACGGCCTGGGCGGACGAGTTGTTCGAGGATGTCTTTGAGTGTGGGCACGCCGCATTCGAGTTCGGCGGCTAATGTTTCGAGCGGAGTTTTTGCGGTGAGCAATTCCAAGGCAGCGATTCTGTCTGGGATGGACGAATCAACTGTCAGCGCGGCGCGAGCGAGAATGGATTCTGCTATCGCGTAGGATTCTGGATGGATCGCTGATTCATCCAACGGGTTCGCCCCATTTCGAATCCGCATGAAGCCTGCTGCTTGTTCAAAGGCTTTGGGGCCCAAGCCCAGCGACCTTCTTCAATGCGGTGCGGGATTTGAAAGGGCCGTTCGCGTCGCGATGCGTGACGATGTTGGTGGCAAGTTTGGGACCGATGCCCGCGACATGCGTGAGCAGCGCGGAACTGGCGGTGTTGACATCCACGCCGACGCTGTTGACCACGCTTTCGACGACGCCATCGAGGGCGTGCGTGAGCGCGGTTTGATCGACATCGTGCTGATACATGCCCACGCCAATGGACTTGGGATCGATCTTGACGAGTTCGGCGAGCGGGTCTTGCGCGCGGCGGGCAATGGATACTGCGCCGCGGATGGTGACATCGAGATCGGGGAATTCAGCGCGGGCGAGAGATGATGCGGAATAGACCGATGCGCCCGCTTCATTGACGATGAGATATTTTGTTTGCGGCGCGTTCTTGGTGAGTTCGGCGGCGAGCTTTTCCGTTTCGCGTGAGGCGGTGCCGTTGCCGATGGTGATGAGCGTGACGTGATGGCGGTTGATCATATCCTGCAGGGTGTTGATCGAACCTTTCCAATCGTTCTTCGGCTCGTGCGGATAGATCGTGCCAGTGTCGAGCAGTTTGCCAGTGGCGTCCACGACGGCGACTTTGCAGCCTGTGCGGAAGCCAGGGTCGAGGCCGAGGACAACTTGATTCGCGAGCGGAGCTTGTCCGAGCAGGGCGCGCAGGTTGGTGGCAAAGACTTGAATGGCATGGTTGTCTGCGACCTCGCCTTTTTCACGGCGGACATCGCGTTCGATGGCGGGGAGCAAAAGGCGTTCGGCGGAATCTTGAATGGCAAGCGCGAGTTGATCGGCGAAGGGACTGATGATGTCCTGCTCGAATTCAGATTGAACGGCGTTGAGCCAGTCACGTTCGGGGACATCCACGCGCACGCGCAGGATGCCTTCCTTTTCGCCGCGGGTGAGCGCGAGGATTTGATGCGGCTGGAGTCTGTCCACGCGCATGGAGAAATCGTAATAACTTTCGTACACGCGTTTTTCATCGGCTGCGTCTGCGACCTTCACAGAATGGACTGTGGAAAACTTGAGCGCCTTCTCACGAGTCGCGGCGCGGACGTTGGCATTTTCGCTGATCATTTCAGCGACGATGTCGCGCGCGCCTTGCAAGGCTTCTTCGATATTCGCAACTTGATCGTTGAGGAATTTCGCGGCGAGTTTTTCAGGTGAGCCGCTGGTGGATTGCTTGAGAATTAATTCGGCCAGTGGTTCCAGTCCCTTTTCACGGGCGACCATGGCGCGGGTGCGGCGTTTCTTTTTGTAGGGCGCGTACAGATCTTCGAGCGCGGTCATGGTGACGGCGGCGTTGATGCTCTCGCGGAGTTCGTCTGTGAGTTTGCCCTGCTCTTCGATGGAAGCGATGATGGAGACACGGCGTTCGTCGAGTCCGCGCAGGCGGATGAGTTCATCGGCGATGATGCGGATCTGTTCGTCGTCGAGGGAGCCTGTCATTTCCTTGCGGTAACGGGCAATGAACGGGACGGTGTTGCCTTCGTCTAGTAAGTTGATAACAGCCGTAACTTGCGATGGCTTGACATTGAGTTGGGATGCGATCTGTTCAGCGTGGGTCATGGATGCGATTTTATCATAGTAGAACAAAGTGTTGTGAAGAGTGAGAAGTGGAAAGTTGAAGGTCAAAGGTTGAAAGTTGAAAGTCAAAAGCAACCACGGAGACACGAAGGCACGGAGAAGAACAAGAAAAAAACTCTGTGCCTCCGTGGTGAAAGTTGGTTTATAAAAAACAGCGCACAAAGATTTCTCTCCATGCGCCGTTGTCTGTCGTCCATCGTTAATGGTCTATCGTCTAACTCGGAAACAATTTATCAAACACCTCAGGGCAATACTTCTGCACCATGTCTGAGGAGATGCCGTTCTCTTTGCAGATCTCGGCGTAGAAATCCACACTGGGGCGGCGGATGCGTTTTTGGGTGTCGATGTCCAAGCCCCACAGGCCGAAGCGTTGAGTCCAGCCGCGTTCCCATTCGAAGTTGTCCACGAGTGACCAGTGGAAGTATCCCTTCACAGGCCAGTTGAAATTGACGGCGCGCCAGATCTGATGCAGGTGCTGTGCAATGTAGCGCGGACGCATGTGGTCGTCTGAATCTTCCACGCCGTTTTCGGTGATGATGATCGGCAGGTTGGGGTAGGTGCGCTCGATCCATTTGATGGAGTTGAAGATGCCTTCGGGGATGTTGGCGAGGAAGTTCGTGTCGCTCATGTCGGCGTTCTTGGGATAGCCGCTGTTCGAGAATAATTCGCCAGGCTTGAAGAGGTCAAACCAGACGGTATCGACAGAGTAATAGTTGAGGCCGAGATAATCCTGCGTGCCTTTGGCTTCGGGGATGTTTTGATTGCCGATGGGGGAACGCATGACGCCTGTTGAAATGGCAGAGGGAAATGCCATGTTGAGTCCCTCGTAGCGGATGTTGCGCATGAGTCTATCGAGCGGTGACCAGCTCAAACGGGGAACCATTGGGCGGTAATGCAGAGCGTAGCCTACGCGAGCTTCGGGTTGCAGCTCATGGATGGCGCGATACGAAGCGGCATGTGCGCGGATCATGTTGCCCATCACACGCATGGATAATTTGAGGTCTTTCTTTCCAGGCGGGAATGCGCCTTGCACGTATCCGCTCATGGTATACACGTTCGGTTCGTTGATCGTACACCAGAGCGTGTTGTATTCCTTGAGCGCATCCACTACTTTGCGGGTGAACTTCTCGAAGAGGCCGACGATCTCGGGGTTTTCCCAGCCGCCGCGCTCCGTGACCCAGAGCGGGTCGGTGAAATGATGCAGCGTAACCAAAGCTGTCAGGTTGCGTTCCCTCAGTCCGCGCAGCATGAGGCGGTACTTTTCGATGGCTTCCTCATCCCACGTGTCAGGCGTCGGCTGAATGCGGCTCCATTCCAACGAGAAGCGGTGCGCGTTCTGTCCCGTTTCGGCGGCGCGGTCGAAGTCTTCGCGCCAGCGTCCGCCCCACCAATCGGCGGCGAGTCCAGACTTGTGGACGGTGTGCCCCGCTTCTTCCCACGCGTGCCAGTTGTTGTTGGTGTTGTTGCCTTCCACTTGATGCGAGGCGGTGGCGGTTCCCCACAGAAAGCCTTTTGGAAAATGATAGGTTGCTTGAGGCATGGTTCTCCAGATACAAACCCTAAAGGTCTTAAAGACCTTTAGGGTTTTCTTGATAAATAAGCGAGATACAAAGCGACAGACCCAGCCACAGCGGCGTTGAGCGATTCGATCTGGCCCTTCATGGGGAGCTTCAAAACGATGTCGCATTTCTTTCGGACGAGATCATGTAACCCGTCGCCCTCTGAGCCGACGACGAGTCCCAATGCGCCTTTCAGGTGACGAGACCCCGCTTCGACCTCCGCCCCAGCTTGATCCAGTCCGACGATCCAAATATCATTATCTTTGAGCGCGTCAATCGTCTGGGACAGATTCGCCTGGGCGATGAGCATGTGCTCGCTCGCGCCAGAAGATGCGTTGACCACGGCGGGAGTGACCTCCACGGAGCGGGCGGTGGGAATGACCACGCCATGCACGCCAAGCGCCTCGGCGGTGCGGATGAGGGTGCCGAAGTTCTGCGGGTCTTGCAGAGAATCAAGCATGAGAATAAAAGGCATTTCGCCTTTGGCATGTTCAGGATCTCGATCACATCCGAGTAGGGATACTGCTCCACTTCGGCGACGATGCCCTGATTGTTCTGGTGGACTTTATCCAGCTTGGGGCGCGGGACGCGGTTGACCCTGATCTTCTGCGGCTGTGCCAGTTTGAAAATCATCGATCTTGCCTTTGTCCTGTACGCCTTCGGCGATGTCAATGGAAAATACCTGCCTGCGTTTCGCGCGCAGGGTTTCATAAACTGCATTGCGGGAATAGATAAGTTCTTTCATGGTGGGTTGATTTTACATGAGAAACAAGTCTTCTGTGAATGTATAATTTTTGACATGAAAAAAGAGTTCACTATTACCCAAATCAATGCAAAAGACTCCCCCATGTTGAACGATCTGTGCAAGCTACGCGATGGATTATCCGCGCATCACAACGACACGACATCGTCTGAGCGGTTCAGAGAATTCATGAACAAACATCTCGGCGAAGAAACCATGCTCACATTCTTGATTCTTGATGAAGGCAAAGCTATCGGCTACGGCCTCGCCTTCGACGTCGCCGAACACGCCTACATGCCCGAGTGGACTCGCAAGGGCTACATCACGCAATTCTTTGTAAACGTGGAATATCGCAGTCAAGGTATTGGCGAAATGGGATTGGCCTACATCCACGATTGGTTTCGCGCACGCGGCATCACCGATGTACTGCTCAATGTGGCAATCAAAAACGAAGTCGGCAACCGCTTCTGGCAAAAGAATGGGTACGTCCCTTATGCCACACGAATGATCCACCGATTGAAATAATCATTCTTTGTACGTGTTGATATTATCCAGCAAATCCAGCACCAACTCTTTCAAGTCACCGCGATTCGGCAGAGAGCCGATCAAGCCACCATCGGCGCCATGCGCGAGGCAGCCCGCCGCCGCCGCCAAGAAGCGACGAAGCCTTGTTCATCAAATTGCTGACCGTTTCCTCAGGCAGAACTCTTGTCAACAGGTTTGCGGCTTTGACTAAAGCCTTCGTCGCGGTCTTTCTTAACCCGGGCCTGCTGACTGTTTCTACGGCATTCGCCAAGTCTGTGAGAAACTCCGCGCCGCCTGCGCATGGACGTAATTCACTGTTACATGCAGGGACGGGGGGAAAATCTGTCTGTCCAAATACCAGCCGCGCAGGGCAAGTTCATCGGCGAGTTCGTACACATCCATGGAATCAGATGCGATGGCGAAGACGCTCATCTCTGGGTTGCTCAACACTTTCAAACCAGGGATGGCGTTGATGCCATCTTGAAATATCTTTGCCGTGCGCATGACGATATCGGTGATCTCAAGGTAACCATCTTCGCCCAAATAATTGAGCAGTGCCCAGGCCGCAGCGACGGGTCCGCCGGGGCGCGAGCCAGCCATGCCAGCCGACGGGTATATGCCGCCCGGCCAGTCGGTGGAGACAAACATTTGATGGCGGCGCAGTTCCGAGGTCCGATAAAGAACGAGGGAGGCGGGTTTGGCGGCGTAGGCGTACTTGTGCAAATCTGCTGAGATGGAAGTCACGCCGGGACGTTGAAATCCAAAATCAGGCACGGGATATCCCAACTTGCGGACGAAGGGCGGCATGAAGCCGCCCACA
>NZ_JADJKT010000010.1:0-121820 GCF_016705895.1 Candidatus Villigracilis affinis
CGCCTCATCTGTTTTTGATTGTCTTAAGTCGACTGGCTATTCCTCTGGAGCGTAGATGTTGAAATTGTCGATCTCGAAAACTGCCTTATCGCCTGCGTCTAGAAAAACGCCGATGCCGAATTGCCCGGAAGGATAGGTTGAACTTTCCACCTCTCCTACAATGAATTGATTAACGCAAAATGTATACGTCCACCCATGGACATATACAACGAATTGGTTGCTTTGATCTTTTTCTACATGATTCGAGTATTTTACAAGCCAGTCATCCTGCCATACCCCGCCAACATCACGCGGAGTAACCGCAACCATGCCAGAATCTTGTATGCTGAAAACAACCTGCCGTTCTCCGCGTGCGCGAAACACAACTCCATATTCTGCATCGCGCGGCCCGGATACTTTTTGAATGTCAGCGGTCATGTAGAAATTCTCCAGACTCTTGCCCAGACCCGGGTGCTGATGGGAATACACCCCTTTGTGAGCAGACACTTCATAACGAAGAACGCCGCCTTCCATCATCAGGTTGGTGGTGTCATATTCGTCGGAGGCTTTCCCGAGCGGCCATTTATTTACATTTTCGTCGAAGGTGTTTTCCTTTACGATCCTCCACCCTTCGGGAACTCTTGGACAGGCAACGCTCGGCTCTATCGAGTCCTCGATTGCTGGAAATTCTTGTTGGGTTGCCTTGTTTGCAAGAAAAAGTGCTGAAGAAAAACAGGCACAGATTCCCGTTGTAACGAGACAACTCGAGATCAGCAGGAAGATAAAGACCTTTGTTTCCCAGCGCATGGATTCTGTTTGACCATTCATGTTTTCCACCTCTTGGTATGAAAGATGATTTCACGGTCATTGTAAAACTTTGATTCGCGCGGGTCAAGCAAGAAGTGACGAAAGGCATACAAAAAGGGATGACAGACAGAACTGCCATCCCTTTTTGTTTTACGGTCGCGGACCGCCGGGGCCTCCGCCGCCGGGTGCGCCTGGTCCTCCGGGCCCGCCTCCACCCGGGGCACCAGGACCGCCGCCACCGGGGCGCCCACCGAGTGACATCTCGAACTGACCGAGTCCGCTGCGGGCTTGCGGCATTTGTCCACGGGCGAACTGGGTGGTGATGTCGTTGAACTTTCCGCTCATTTGGGTGAAATCGAGCGTTCCACCGCCGGGCAGGCTGGGTCCACCGCCATTTTTGCCGAGCTCCATGAAGCCAGCTTGGGCGTTCTTGCCGAGTTGGGCCAGGTTCATCAACTCATCTCGGGAGAGTTTGTTATCACCCATCGCAAGGTTGGCAGCATCGACGAAATCGAAGGCGCTTTGCAAAGCTGCGATCTGGTCGGTGGGGATGTTGTTCGGTTGGATGCCAGTGATCGCATCCACGCGGCCCTGCTGATCTGTCTTGACCACTTCGAGCATATCCTGCGCCTGTCCTTTCACGGCTTCTGCTTTCACCTGTGCCTGTTGGGCGGCATTCTCCAACTGAGCAATGCTTTCTTCCGCCAGTTCAAGGCCTTGTTCCAGCGTGGTGCTGATCTCCTGCAGAGACTGGTCAATGGAGACCAGCGTTTCATTCAATTGATTCAACTCTGCTTCGATGGCCTGCATTTCAGCGATGGCTTCGTAGGCGAGGTCTGAATACAGTGCGTAGTATTCTGCCATCAGGTCTTCGGCGTATTCGACGTAGTAATCGGCGTAGTAATAATAATCGTACACATAAGTGACTTCTTCGGTGGTGACCGCGTCATCGCTGGTGGTGGTATATACCGAACTGGTGGTGGCTTCAGTGGCGGCGACAGCTTCAGCGACGGCTTCATCAATGAGAGCGGCGAGCTCTTCTTCGGTCAGTGCCACGTAGTCTACAGTGGGACCGGGGGTGGGGGTGGCGGGCATGGCGGTGAGCACATTGGCATTGACGGTGGCTTGCGCCAATGCATTTGCCTGCTGTGTCCCTGCGATGGCGGTATTGATGACGATGTTCGGGTCTTGCGCGGCTGGGGTGGCGGCTGTGCCTCCGCAGGCGAGGGTCACAGCCATGAGCAAAATTACGCTGATGATGATCTGAAGTTTGTTTTTCATTGGTTTCTCCAATATATTTATGAAAGGTTGTGTAGTGGCGACTTCAGTCGCCTTTACTTGAACGACTAAAGTCGTTATTACGTTTTGTGAATTCTGATAATTCACTATACATCTCTCTTTTCAATAAGCACCTTTACACCTTTGTTGGGCCGCAAAGTGACGCTGGGTTTCGGCGCCGCGTGTTTGGTTTGAGTCGGAAGCACCTGCCAGCGGCGCGAGATCATGGCGAGGATGGCGATGGCTTCTGTCATGGCGAAGTGCTCGCCGATGCAAACCCTGTTGCCGCCGCCGAATGGGAAGAAAGCGTAACGGGGAAATGGAAGCCTTTCGAGCTCCGACCAGCGTTCAGGTCGGAATTGAAGCGGTGAGTCATAAAATCGCGGGTCATGCTGGGTGACCCATTGACTCATCAGCACGACCGATCCAGCCTTGATATCCTGTCCGCCGATTACACAATCTTGCACGGCCTGCCTGCCCAATGCCCATGCGGGCGGGCGCATTCGCAAAGTCTCTTTCACGACCAGGCGGGTGTAGTTGAGGTTTTTGATATCTTCCGGGGTGGGGAAGCGGTCGCCGAGCACGGCATCGGCTTCGGCTTGCAGTTTGCCCTGCACGAACGGGTCCTGTGAGATCATGTCCCAACACCAAGAGAGGAGCAACGCGGTGGTTTCGTGACCCGCCAGCAAAAAGGTGAGCACATGCGCGTGAATTTGCTCGTCGGTGAATTGGTCGCTGTGTTCGTTTTTCAAAATGTTGATGAGCGCGCGCTGTGCCTGTTCCGATTGCGGATTGGCAAGCAGGGTTTCGGTGACGATGTTGAGGTCGGACTTGGCCTGCCTGAATTTGGGGAATAACATGCGCGTCGCCTCCGGTAACGGAAGCTGGGCCAGCGGAAAGAGGCGGATCAGCGTCTTCATCGCTTCGCTCACGCGTTCCACCGAGCCTTCGGGTGCGCTGCCGAAAAACGACCACAGGGCGATGTTCAAGGTCAACCGCATCATTTCATCGGACATATCCACGACCGAGCCGTGCTGCCAACGGGTGAGATGGTCGAACGTGCTGACGCCCATCACGGGCAGGTACTCTTCCATCTTTGTGCGATGGAAGGCAGGCTGCAAGGCGCGGCGCTGTGAGAGGTGTTCGTCGCCTTCACTGGTGAGTAAACCTTCTCCAAGGATGATGCGTGCGCGCTGCAGGCTGGGCCCTTTGATGAAATTCGCCTGCTGTTTGACCAGCACTTCTTCGATGAATTCGGGATGATTGAGCAGGTAGAAATCACGTTTCGGCATTTTCACATGGGCGATATCGCCGTTGTCACGCGCAAGGTCGGCCAGCGTATGCAGCGGACTGCGCAGCATGCCCCAGATAAATCCGAGCGGTGAAATGTCCGCATCCATTGTGCTGAGAGTGAGATTTGTTTCCATGTCTGTCTCCTTTGTTCTTGTTACCCCAAGGATACAGGCGCTGGCTTTGTTATGTATGCCCGCCGTGGTGGGTGATTCCTCCCCCTATTTAGTGGGTCATCTCCTTCCCCTATTTCGGTTTTTGAAATGGGGAAGACTGCGATGGGGGGTCAAAGTTCTTCTGGCTTTACCAACCCAAACCGCACCGCCATCAATGCGGCTTGCGTGCGGTCATTCACCCCCAGCTTCATCAATACATCGCTGACATATCCCTTCACCGTCATTTCGGTCAAGGTCAACGCGGCAGCGATTTCCTTGTTGCTCATGCCGCGGCCGAGCAATTTCAAAATTTCGCGTTCGCGTTCGGTCAATTTTTCGAACGGGTCTTCGGGCATCGGCGCGCGCGCCATCAGGCGTTTGGCAATATCCGGGTGCAATTGCGGTTTGCCTTTGGCCGCGCCGCGAATCGCCTCGACCAATTCATCTCCGCCCATTTCCTTTAGCAGAAATCCGCTTGCGCCTGCGCGCAATGCCGCATACACATGCGCATCATCGGTGAACGAGGTCAGGATCAACACAGGCAGTTCGGGGAATTCAGGGCGGATGGTCTTCAATGCTTCGACGCCGTCCATCTCTGGCATTTGCAAATCCATCAGCACCACATCGGGGCTGTGCTTTTTGATGAGCGCCAAAACCTCCGTGCCATTTACGGCTTCGGCCAGCACCTTCAAATCTTTTTCGGCTTCGATCGTCATCCGCAATCCGCGGCGGACGATCTGATGGTCATCGGCGATGATTATTTTTAGCATGGGCTCTCTCCATTTCTTAGCCACGGATAAACATAGATGAAAAGTATTTTCGACAGCATCATTAAAATCAGAGTTTATCTGTATTCATCTGTGGTTAAATTTTTTATGGTGCTGCTGGCAACGGCAAAGTAAACGAAACAACTGTGCCTTCGTCAAGGTCAATTTTCAATTCACCGCCGAGGGCCAGCACGCGTTCGCGCATTCCGCGCAGGCCGTAATGCCCTGCAGGCAGATTGTTCACATCGAATCCTTTTCCAAAATCCCGTATCGTTCCATGCAGCATTGCATCCTTTTGAACGGTCACTTTTGCATCGCGGCTTTCACTGTGCTTGATGATATTTTGCAGCGACTCGCGAATCACCCACAGGGCTTCATCGGCAATGCTTTTTTGGAGGATGACTCCCTTTGGCATCTCCAGCGTTATCGAAAGGAGTGGCCCGCCTTCAGGTCCGCTTCGTTGAGCGAACGCTTCGCACACGCCTTGAACTGCTTCCGTCAAATTGACATTTTCTTCGGCTGCGGCATTTCGCAATTGATCCAACAGCAGGCGCATTTCACGCAGGGTCTCCCGCGCCTGAGTCTCCAGCGCGACCAGATCCTCCCTCATCTCAGGCGTGGATTTGGCCGCCAATCCGCGTGCCATGAGGTGCATGCCGAACAGGCTTTGCGTCACCGAGTCGTGCAGGTCACGGGCGATTCTCTGCCGTTCTTCATACGCCGCCACCGATTTTTGATTCGCAAGCGCAAGCTGGGTCTGTTCTTTCACGCGCTCTTCAAGCGTTTGATTCAACGCATACAAATTTTCATACGCGTTCGCATACGCCAACGCAAAAGCAGCCTGCTGACCCAATGCGCTCAAGCGTGCGCGTTCATCCGAATCATAGAGCGGACCCGCTTTGCGCGTGCCCAGCCAGTAACCGCCAAAAGAAACACTCCCTGCGATCAGGCGGGTGTTCCAGCCTGGGGTCAGGTGCGGGGGCGGCACATCGGGTTCGGGGAATAATTTCAACGCGCCCCATTCCGCTCCGATCTGCGCGGGGAAGACTTCATTTAGAAGGTGGATGATCTGCTCGCGGCGGTTGGCGCGTGCCAGCGAATTTTGCATCTCCTGCACGGCGTTTTGGAATCGCAGCCTGTCGGGGTAGAGGATTCGATCCAGCCAGGTTTGGACGAATTTGCGAGTCGGTTCGAAGAGAATGGCGGCGATGAACAAACTGACCAAAGGTGCGATGGGCCGCGACGTAAGCGAATCCGCAAAAAGGGCGGTCATGCCTGTGGTCAGAGCCAGATACAAGGTTAAGAGAAGAATCGAAACCGTTCCGTAGGCCAGAGTCCGCCTGAGGACTCGGTCAATGCCGAAGAGGTCGTGTCGCAATACGGCGTAGGAAATCCCCAAAGGCACAAAAAGCTGGAAGAACAGCACGACGTTGTAGGGCAGGGCGTCGAGATTGAGGGCGATGGAAAATGGCCGCATCAAAAGCGGAATTTCTGCAACGGCGATGCTGAAAAAAACGATGCGCGCGCGTTGGGCGTCTTGAAGGTTTTCTGTATCTCTCGCAGCTCTGAGTAAATTGATGAAAAAGAAAGCGATTGCAACCAGAAACCATCCCAGTGTGGACATGAGCATGATCAACCTTTGCCACGGGTTGGACGCGATCAGGAACAGGAACAGCAATGTGATCGAAAAGATATATGCACCCACGATCGTGCGCGTGGGCATGGAGTTGCGTCTTGGAAAGCGTGCACTCATATGGATCGCCATCGGTAAAAGGATGCTTCCATTGATGAGGCGCGAAAGGATCAGCGGCGGCACGAATTGAACCAAAGGTGCGCCAGGCTGGGCAAAAGGCATGTCGCTGATTTCAAAGGGGATGAAAAGTAGAAAGGCAAACGAAATCGCAAAACAGGCAACGATGGTGTGACTCTCCTGCGGGCGGACGATGGCAGGCAGCAGGCCGGTGATCAGGATCAAAATGGAAATGACCAGCGAAAAAAGCGAAGCCACCTGCGGCAGCGTTCTGCCATCTGCGCGCACTGCCCAGAATAATAAGATCCCTTGAAATACGAGGGTTCCTAAAATAGGCAGATGGAGGCGGATAAAACTTTTCATCGTGCTTGAATTGTAGGGTGTGCGGGGGAGCGGGTCAAGGAAAAGAGATGCATCCTTTGTACCTGCCACGTTTTTGACATGCAATTCGGACAACTGGGGCTTGAATTCACTTTGAAAAAGAAGTACACTGTTCGCATGCCAAACCTTTCAAAGACGGGTCAACTCAAAGAACTTGAAGGCCGACACAGCCTGCTTTTGCGTCTTGTGGAGTTAAGTGTCACGCTGAATTCCACGCTTGATCTCGATGAACTGCTCCAGCTCATCACCGCAACCGCAACCGAACTGTTGGAATGTGAAGCATCATCCATTTTGCTTTATGATGAAAAGAATCCGCGCCTGTTCTTTGCAGCGGCTACAGGGTCAGATCCTGCGAAATTGGCGGAGATCCCCGTTCCCATTGATAGCAGTCTCGCGGGTACGATCTTCCGTACGAACAAACCGCTTATCCTGAACAATGCCGAGCAGGATCCGCGTCATTACGCCCCTGTTTCAGATCACATCAAATTCAAAACGAACACATTGCTTGGCGTGCCCATGCCCATTAAGGATCGCACGATGGGTGTGTTGGAAGCGGTCAACAAACGTGACGGCGCCTTTACCGACAGCGATGTGGCGACCTTATCCGTCATTGCCGCGCATGCTGCGATCGCGATCAACAACGCGCGTTTGCTGCGCACTACACAACAGGCTTTGGAAAAAGTTAAGGTAACGAATCAGATCAAGAGCAATTTCCTTTCGCTGGCTTCACACGAATTGCGTACCCCGCTTGGGATCATCATCGGTTATGCCACCTTCCTGCAGGAAGGTGCCAAAGGTGAATCATCGGATCATGCCAATCAGGTGCTTGGCGCGGCGTCGCAGATGCGTTCGCTCCTCGATCAGATGAATAACCTGACATTGCTTCAGGCCGATGAGATGGAAATGCGGCCCATCCGCATCTCGATTCAGGATGTTTTGAACTTTGCGGTGGATGAGATCAAATACTTCGCGGCAAGGCGTGACCTGAGTCTGGTTCTCGATTTTCAAGAGACTCCCATCTTTGTGAAAGTCGATGCGGAGAAGACTGCGCTGGCATTTGTTAACCTGCTCAATAATGCGATCCGTTTTTCACCTGAAGGCAGTGAGATCGTCATCGGCGCGGCTGAACAGGGCAAGCAGGTTGTGGCATGGATACAAGATCACGGTATCGGTATTCCTTCTGATAAATTACAAAAAATATTCGAAGAGTTTTATCAGATCGAACCGCCGAACACCCGTCATTATGGCGGGTTGGGCATTGGCCTTACCATTGCAAAGGGATTGATCGAAGCGCAGGATGGAAAGCTCTGGGCTGAATCTGACGGGGCAGGGCAGGGTGCGACCTTCAAAGTTTCACTTTCGGCGGCACAGGGATAGTCCACAAACCCATTTTTCCACATTGACATTCCCAAATGCCTCAGGTAGAATACGCTTCGCCTTATAAACGGGCCTGTAGCGCAGTTGGGAGCGCGCCTCAATCGCACTGAGGAGGCCAGGGGTTCGAATCCCCTCAGGTCCACTGCTACAGAAAAAATTTATATGGGCCCATAGCGCAGTTGGGAGCGCGTCTCAATGGCATTGAGAAGGTCGAGGGTTCGAATCCCTCTGGGTCCACCAAATTAAAAACTGAAAAGTCATGACAGGAGTAGTAGGTCAACCCGTCAGCGAGTTGGGAGAGTGAGGTGGAAGCCCAGCACCAGTGTCAACGGGGCACTATTCGAGAAGACCGAACTCGCCTGTTATCTCGTAAGAGGACTTCGCTGGTGAAACAAAGTAGTCAGCGACGGGTAAGCCCGTTACAGCAACAAAGAGCGTTTGAAAGTTGAAAGGTTGAATGTTGAAGGGAAACCTGCAACTTGTAGCCTTCAAACTTTTCAACCGAATCTGGGTGGTACCGCGGAGTGAACTCTTCGTCCCTGATGTGGATGAAGGGTTTTTTGTTTAAGTTGGATGGTTGCCTAAAGAAAAGGAGGCTCGTATGAACATTCGGATCAATTACATCTTCTGGAAACAGGGGCCTCTTCTCTTTGGCCTTGCTCAGAACAAGCCTCAACGCGCTTACAGCAGCAGAGGATGACGAAACTGAAATCGAAATATCAATCGATGAGAATATTTATGATGAGGTAAGAATGGCGACTACAAAAAAGAAAACAGTCAAAAAGGCGACTCCCAAGAAGGCAGTTGTAAAGAAGACCGTAAATGCGGCCAAGGCAGCTCCGAAAGCGAAACCTGCTGTCAAGAAAAGCACGGCAAAGAGCAAACCCGCAGCCCAAAAAGCTGTAACGAAGAAGGTTGCTGCAACATCGTCCCCGAAAGGGAAAAAGGCGGTTGTAAAGAAAGCCGCGCCTAAATCAACGAAGAAAACCACAATGGCGATCGAGCCTGTGAAGAAGATGGCCTTGGTTGTGGTGGCTGAAAAGCAGAAAGCTGTGGTGCCCGTGACCGAAAAACCAAACGAGATCGTCCCTGTCAAAACAAAAAGACCCGCCGATTCCGCTCCGAACTGGCAGGATAAAGCCTACAACCCGAAGGAAATCGAATCAAAATGGCAGAAAAAATGGGAAGCGGACAAGCTGTACCGCGCGGTGATCGATAATAGAAAACCGAAGCATTATGCATTGACCATGCTGCCTTACCCCAGCGGTGACTTGCATATTGGTCACTGGTTTTCGATGATCCCCCCGGATACGCGTGCGCGTTTCATGCGGATGAAGGGCTACAACGTATTGTTCCCGATGGGCTTCGACGCATTCGGTCTGCCCGCAGAGAATGCAGCCATCAAAGATGGCGTGCACCCGATGAAGCGCACCTTCCAAAATATCGACCGTATGCGCACACAGATGAAGACCATGGGCACAATGTTCGATTGGGAGCGTGAGGCCATATCGGCGTCACCTGAATATTACAAATGGACAGAGTGGTTCTTCATTCAGTTGTACAAGCAGGGATTGGCCTATCGCAAAATGTCTGCGGTGGACTGGTGCCCGAAATGCAATACGACTTTGGCACGCGAGCAGGTTTGGGGAGATGACCGTCATTGCGAACGCTGCGGCACTCCAGTCATCAAAAAGAATCTGGACCAGTGGTTCTTCAAGGCCACCAAGTACGCTGATGAATTATTGAACTTCGATGGCATTGACTGGCCCGAACGCGTGAAAACCTTACAGACGAATTGGATCGATCGCAGTGAAGGCGCATCTGTCGTGTTTAAGACTGAAATTGGCAACCATGATGTGGAGATATTCACCACTCGTCCCGATACATTGTGGGGCGCGACGTTCATGGTGTTCTCACCAGAACATCCATTGGTGAGTGAAATTACCACGCCTGAAAATAAAACTGTTGTTGAAGAATACAAGGCACAAGCCGCGCGTCAAACTGAAATTCAACGCGGCGCAGTGGACAAGGAAAAGACGGGCGTGTTCACGGGCGCGTATGCCATCAACCCTGTCAATCAGGCACGCATCCCAATTTGGATCGCGGACTATGTCATGATGTCCTACGGCACGGGCGCGATCATGGCGGTGCCCGCGCATGACGAACGCGATTTTGCTTTTGCCAAAAAGTATGAACTGCCCATCGTACCAGTCATCAAGCCCGAGGTTGAGTCCGAAGCGGATGGAGCGGAGTTAACTGCCGCTTTCGTTGGAGCAGGCGTAATGGTCAACTCAGGCATGTTGAACGGGACGAAGGTCAACACAGAAAAAGGAAGAAAGAACCCGAGCATTGCGGCCGTGTTGGATTGGCTGGCACAACAGGGCATTGGCAAAGAGTCTGTCAATTATCGTTATCGCGATTGGTTGATCAGCCGACAGCGTTATTGGGGCGCGCCGATCCCGATGGTCAATTGTGAGATACACGGCTGGAACCCTGTGCCTGATGACCAACTGCCCGTGACACTGCCCGAAGATGTGGAATGGCGCCCAACTGGCGAAAGTCCGTTGAAACTGCATCCGACCTGGAAGAATACAACCTGCCCTGTCTGCAACGGACCCGCGACTCGCGAGACCGATACGATGGATACATTCATGTGTTCATCGTGGTATCACCTGCGCTACCTGTCGCCGCATTATGATAAGGGTCCGTTCGACCCTGCCGAATATGATTACTGGATGCCCGTTGACACATACACGGGCGGCATTGAACATGCCACCATGCATTTGCTGTACACACGCTTTTTCCATAAGGCGCTGCGCGATGCGGGCATTGTGGAAGGTCACGAGCCGATGCTGCAATTGCGTAATCAGGGCATGGTGCTGGGCGAAGACGGTGACAAGATGTCGAAGAGCAAGGGCAATGTGATTGCCCCCGATGTGTTGGTGAATAAATACGGTGCAGATAGCGTGCGTGCCTACATCATGTTCTTCGCGCGTTGGGAAATGGGTGCGCCGTGGGATTCGCAAGGCATTGAAGGATCAGTACGTTGGATACGCCGCGTGTGGACTTTGTTCACGGATCCGACTCCGCCGATCACTGCCTCTGACGAAACGAAAAAGAATCTGCGCCGAAAGGTCCACCAGACCCTGCGCCGTGTGACTCGCAACTTTGAACAATTTGAGTTCAATACAATCGTTTCATCCTTGATGGAATTGATGAACGAAATGTACAAGGCTCGTGAGGCAGGCGCGGCAGGCACTGACGAGTGGAAGGAAGCACAGGATATTTACTTGAGAATGATGGCTCCTGTCACCCCGCACATTGCCGAGGAATTATGGTTACAGTTGGGCAAACCTTACTCTGTTCATACCCAGCAATGGCCCACCGTGGACGAAGCCGCCGCGAAAGAAGATGTCATCGAATTGCCCGTCCAGATCAACGGTAAAGTGCGTGACCGCATCACCGTCGCAGCTGAAGCCACCGAAGAGGAAGTCAAGGCTGCGGCACTGGCGAGTGAAATTGTCCAGAAATATTTGGAAGGCAAGGAACCTCGCAAGGTGATCGTGGCGAAAGGAAAATTGGTTAGTGTGGTTGTGTAATAAAAGGTAGAAAATTGACAGGAAAAGTCCCTGATGGTTATAAAACCATTAGGGATTTCTTGTTCAAGGAACTTCGAATACCAGTCGATACCTGGGATATGATCGGATTTAGATTGTCCGGTATTTTGATGATTTTTTGCAGTAGAAAAATACCTTTGAATGTGTCAAAATAAGAGATACAATAAGTCTTATTGATATCCAGCTTCCACCCCGGGAGGTTTTTATGCAATCTTGTCATCAGAAGGATCAGGCGGGGGGAAGAGTCATTTCATCCCAAGGGGGGATTGTTCGGATGAAAAGCCCAAGGCAATGATGTGCTAAAACCAGTCCGGACCGTTACCGCTATCTTTTGGCCGTAACGCAGTTTGGTGTGTATTTTATACCCACAGGTAACCACATTCTGCCTGGGTGTTGCAAAGGAGCTTGTGATGAATAGTTTGAGAAAAGAAATAAACATGGACTTCACGAAGACTCATTTTCCTGAGGGGGTCCATATGTGTCTAATCTATGACAATGATGATGACCGTCAAAGGATCGTTTCAGAGTATATGGCGGCTGGTCTCAAACAGGGGGAGCAGGTGCGCTATTTGGCCGATACGACTACCCCGGAAGTCGTCCATTCCTGGCTCCTGGAAGCGGGAGTGGAACTTTCGGAAACGAGCGAAAACCCACCTGTGAAAGTACTCAGCGCCGAGAGCGCCTACTGCCCGAATGGATACTTCAATCCGCGCGAATTGATCAGTACCCTGCCGCCCCGCTATGAAATGACGAAGGAGGCTGGTTTTAATGGCCAGCGCAGCTGCGGCGAGATGACCTGGGCACTCAAGGGTATTCCCGGCTCTGATCATTTGCTGGAGTATGAGGCTTTGCTCAATACGATTGTTGCAAATTTCCCCCACAGTGGAATGTGCCAATATGATGCCCGTCTGTTTGACGGTGCGACATTGTTTAAAGTGCTAAAGATACATCCCTGGATGGTGGTGCAGGGGAAAATTGTTCAAAACCCATACTTTATGTCGTCGGATGAATTCCTCGAGGAATTTAGATCAGGGCAGTAAAAGTCTACGCAGATTTCAAGGCTTCAAGAAGGTGCTACTTATGAAAACAAGTAATACCCGCACCAAAAAGAACGATTGGCAAAAAGCTGACGTGCGCGTTTTGGGGCAAATCCTTGCGGCACAAAATATTGACTTCGTTCTGCCTGATTCGACACGCCTTGCAGAATTCTTTGCTGAAACATTGATTGGTATTCCCGCAATCAAGGCTTGTCGAGTCTGTCTGTATGAGGTGAGTATTCAAAGGGGGGAAATGGAAACTGAAATTTGCGAAAGCTGCAAGGTGATGAGAGAAAGAGATGGAAAACGCGAAAAGGTCTCTTCGTTCGAACCTGGCTTCCAGTGTGAATTAGCTGCCCAGCCAGGGATGCAATTCAATGCCATTGTTTCACCCTACCATTATTTCGGTTTCTTTATCTTCCAGGTCGACGATCTTGATGTTTTTAATGTCTATAAACCGTTTATCAACAACCTTGCCAATTACGTGGCGCTTTCACTTGAAAACCGCCAGCAAAGGGATTTGCTGCAAAAGGCCCGCGATGAATTGGAAAACAAGGTGGCAGAACGCACGGAGGAACTTCGCGCCTCAAATGAGGCGATCAAGGATCTTTATAATAATGCGCCCTGTGGCTATCATTCACTTGATAAAGATGGTTTGATTATTCTTATCAACGACACCGAACTGCGCTGGCTTGGATATTCCCGTGATGAGATCGTCGGGAAAGTCAGGTTTCGAGACTTTCTCACGAGCAACAGTCTGAAATTATTTAAAGAAAAATTTCCTGTTTTTAAAGAGCGAGGCTGGGTATCTGATCTGGAATTCGAAATGATTCGCAAGGATGGAACCCTTCTGCCCGTGCTCCTGAACGCGACGGCGATAAAAGACAGCGACGGCAATTATGTGATGAGCCGTTCGACAATATTCGACAACACGGAACGCAAACGGGCGGAGCTGGCATTGCACGAAAGCGAGGAACGGTTTCGCTCGTTTGTGGAAGAAGCGAATGATATTGTCTACACAGTGTCGACGGATGGGGTCTTCACATATGTCTCTCCCAATTGGAAGGAGATGTTGGGGCATGAGACCAGCGAGGTGGTGGGCAAGTCTTTTGAAGTCTTTGTTCATCCTGATGAACTTGCTTTATGTCGCGATATTCTGAATCGAACAGTATTGAGCGGTGAGAAACAATCGGGATTTGAATATCGGGTAAAACATAAAAATGGCAGCTGGCAGTGGCATACATCGAATTCTTCAGTGATCCGTGATGGTGACGGGAATGTAGTCTCTTTTCTGGGGATAGCGCGTAATATCACTGAACGCAAACGCAATGAAAGAGAATTGATCATACTTAACCGCGCTATTAACCAATCGTCTGATGCAGTCTTCCTGATCAACGAACAATTGACCTTCGCTTATGTTAACGATGCGGCCTGCCGTTCCCTGGGCTACACGCGGGAAGAACTCTTAACCATGGGGCCATCCGATATTGATGCTGTTATTACATCTGGCGGAGCCAAAGACATAATGGATAAACAGTTCTCAAACGACTCTTATCCAATATTCGAAACACGACATAAAATGCGCGATGGCCGCACTTTTCCCGTAGAGATCGGTTCTTCCGTCGTTGAATACGATGGCGCGAAATTCAGCCTTACAACAGTCCGCGACATCACCGAGCGTAAGCAGGCGGAAATTTCTTTGCAGGAACGTGAGAAACATTCCCAGTCTCTGCTTCGCCTTTCCCGCAAACTGGAACAGGCCGAGACCTACGCCGAAGTCATGAATTCCGCACGTGATGAAGTGCAAGCCGTTATCGGTTATCAAAATCTCTGGGCATACCTTTTTACTCCAGATAAAAAACAAGCCAAAGTTTTGCTTGCAAAAGGCCCCGTGTCTGAAAATGTTATGTCGGAGGATGGGGTTGCCACACTTACCGTTCAGGGTGACCGCATGATGGAGGAGATCGTAGAGACGAGGGAGATCGTTGTTGTTGAAGATGCGCGGACCGATGAACGAACTGATAAGAAGATCGTGGAAAAGCTGGGGAACCGTACACTTGTGAATATCCCCATCTTGTTGTTTGACAGGCATATGGGGTCGGTCGGTGTGGGTACGTTTGGGGATGAGGGGATATTGGTCCCAACTGCCTCAGAACAGGAATATCTCAAAGCGCTGGCCAGCCATATGGCGGTTGCGCTTGACCGAATCCATCTGCTGAATAAACGCAGGCAGGCCGAACAATCTCTGCGCGAAAGCGAGGAGAAATATCGGGCTCTTGCAGAAAATATTCCCAATGTTGTTTTTCAATGTAAAAATGACCTGCGCTACACCTTTTATATATCTCAATAGTGCCATTGAAAACCTGACCGGATACGCCAAAGAAGACTTTCTTGAAAACGGGCTTAGCTTTTTTGACCTGTATCATCCCGACGACCTTAAAACCATGCCGACGCCTGAAGAGAATAACATAACGGACGTCAATCGCAACCCATTCCATATTACATATCGCATTCGCCACAAATCTGGAGAGTGGCGTTGGGTGGATGAATGGGGAACAGGAATTATGGGGTCGGATGGAAAAGTTGAATATCTCGAAGGCGTCATGGTAGATATTACTGAACGCAAACGTAATGAACGGGAACTGATCATACTTAACCATGCCATTAACCAATCGTCCGATGCTGTCTTCCTAATCAACGAACAATTGACCTTCGCTTACGTCAACGATGCAGCCTGCCATTCCCTGGGGTACACACGGGAAGAACTCCTGACCATGGGCCCGTCCGACATTGCTGCTGTTATCACATACGATGCAGCCGGAAATATAATGAATAGACAGTTCGCAAACGGTCACTATGCAAGATTCGAAACACAACATAAAACGCGCGATGGACATGTTTTTCCTGTGGAAATCAGTTCTTCCGTAGTTGAATATGATGGCGCGAAATTCAGCCTTACAACAGTCCACGACATCACCGAGCGCAAGCGGGCGGAGGATGTGCTGCACGAGAGTGAAAATCGTTTCCGGATCTTGAGCGAAACGGCATTTGTTGGTATTTACATCATTCAGGACGGATGCCTGAGCTATGTCAATTCAACCCTTGCAACGATATTCGGATATACGCCCGAGGAACTGACCGGTGCTGATCCTAGGCTTGTCATCCATCCTGAGGACCATGCAATGGTGTTAGAGAATATTCGGCGTCGCATCGACGGCGAAATCGAAACTATACATTATGAATTCCGCGGACGATGCAAAGATGGCGGAACAAAAAATATCGAAGTTTTTGGTGGACGGATCGCTTTTGGCGGAAAGACAGCGGTGATCGGAAATCTCATGGATATCACCGAACGCAAACAGGCTGAGGAGAAGGCATCCCGACTTGTTGCCATCGTGGAATCTTCCGATGATGCCATCACCGGTAAGGATTTAGATGGAATTGTCACAAGTTGGAATAAAGGTGCGGAAAGAGTCTACGGTTATACCGAAAGTGAAATGGTTGGCAAACCCATCTCAATACTGGTACCACCTGAACACGCAGATGAGTTGCCGATGATCCTTGAAAAGATAAAGATGGGCGAACATATTGAGCACTATGAAACGGTGCGCCAAAGAAAAGATAGGCAACGCATTGATATATCCCTGACTATCTCACCTCTGCGGGATGCGGAAGGAAAAATTATTGGTGCGTCCACAATTGGCCGGGATATCACCGAGCGCAAGCAGGCGGAGGAGAATCTGAGGCAAATGAACGAACGGTTCTCCCTCGCTGCCCTCGCTGCCCATTTGGGAGTTTGGGACTGGGATATCCAAAAAGATGAACTGGTCTGGGATGATGGGATGTATGAACTGTACGGTGTTAAAAGAGAGGACTTTGTTGGCGCCTATGAAGCCTGGCTGAAAGGAATCCATCCCGATGACCGCGCCCCCAGCGACAAAATTTCGCAACAGGCGCGACGCGGAGAACGGGAATACGATACCGAGTTCCGCGTGATATGGCCCGATGGCAGCATCCACTATCTCAAGGCTTACGGTCAATTCGTGCGAGATGCAGACGGCAAGCCATTGCGCATGACGGGTGTCAACTATGACATCACTGCGAGCAAGCAGGCGGAAGCTGAAATACAAGCGCTGGCTAAATTCCCAAACGAGAACCCAAACCCGGTATTGCGGGTCACACAAGATGGAATTCTGCTCTACGCGAATCCAGCAAGCGTGGATTTGATACGCGGTTGGAATTGTTCTGTGGGGGAGCGGCTGCCGGATATCTGGCGCAAGTTGGTATTGGAAGCATTGAACTGTGGTTTGCCCCAGGAAGCAGAGGTGGACTGCGGAGAACGGCTTTTCGCATTGACGTTTGCTCCAATCATGGAGAGCGGCTACGTGAATCTCTATGGGCGTGACATCACCGAGTACAAGCGGGCAAATGCCGCGCTTAAGCGCAGCGAATCATTCTCAAGGTCAATCATTGAGAACGAGCCGGAATGTGTAAAGATTGTGGGCGCGGAAGGCATATTGAAGTATATGAATCCGGCCGGGCTTGCAATGATAGAAGTTGAAGATCTCGCGGTTGTTGCGGGACATTCGGTGTATCCAATCGTGGTACCAGAACACCGCGAAGCATTCATTGATTTGACAAAAAAGGTTCTGCATGGGGAACGAGACAACCTTCAATTTGAAATTATTGGGTTGAAAGGGACTCGACGTTGGCTCGATACACATGCTGTGCCGCTATTTGACGATCAGGGAAATGTTGAGGCGCTTTTAGGGCTGACGCGTGACGTTACCGAGCGTAAGCGGGCGGAAGAAGCGCTCCGGGAGAGTGAACGGCGGTATCGTGACATCTTCGACAACGTTCTCGACGGCTTGTACCTGCTCGACGTCACCGAGGATGGCCGTTTCCGAACTGTCGAAGTTAATCCCGCCCTTGAACGGGTTACCGGAATACCTCGTTCCCAGTCCATCGGAAAGACTCAGGAGGAAACCGTCCCTGAAAATGTTGCCCGTTTGGTTAACGAAAAATATCGCCATTGTGTCGAAGCGGGTCATCCTATCGAAGAGGAACTTGAATTGGATCTGCCCTCTGGACGGCATATTTTTCATTCGAGCCTCATCCCCGCGCGTGACGAAACCGGTCGCGTCTCTCGCATTATCGGTATCTCCCGCGATATTACCGACCGCAAACGAGCGGAAGAAGAAATCCGTAGACTTAATCAGGACCTTGAACAGCGGGTTCTTGACCGTACCGCAGAATTGGAAACCGCAAACAAGGAACTGGAAGCCTTTGCCTACTCTGTCTCGCACGACCTGCGTGCGCCGTTGCGACATATAGATGGTTTCATCGAGTTGTTGAAAAGCAGGACAAAAACACCTCTCGACGATAAAAGCCAGCACTATATGGAGGTGATTGCCGACTCGGCCAAGAAGATGGGAACACTCATTGACGATCTCCTGTCGTTCTCGCGCATGGGCCGCAATGAAATGTTCAAATCGCAGGTTGACCTGAATGAATTGGTTCAGGATGTAATTCAGGAATTCAGGCCCGAAGCCGTGGGCAGGGATATCCTATGGGAAATTTCTCCGCTGCCATTAATCACCGGCGACCGGGCCATGTTGCGCGTCGTGTTGGTTAACCTGATCTCGAATGCCTTGAAGTTCACCCGTCCGAGAAAGACCGCGCAAATCGAGATCGGATGTGAAAAAAAAGATGAAACCGAAGTGGTAATTTTCTTCCGCGATAACGGCGTTGGCTTCGATATGAATTACGTCGATAAACTCTTTGGGGTTTTTCAACGCTTACATCGCGCCGATGAATTCGAAGGCACTGGCATCGGACTGGCAAATGTTCATCGCATCATTCACCGGCACGGCGGTAAAATATGGGCGGAAGGAAAAACCGACCACGGCGCCGCGTTTTATTTCTCACTTCCACAATTAAAGAATTAGGAGTCATCATAATGTCCCTCAAACGCATCCTTCTCGTTGAAGACGACCCCAAAGACATTGAGTTGACCGTCAATGCCCTGGAAGAGAATCATCTCGTAAACAATATTACGATTGCCCACGACGGGGTTGAAGCGCTCGATTATCTTTATCGCAGAAAAGCCTTTGAGCACCGTCCCCCCGGGAATCCTGTCGTTATTCTCCTTGATCTTAAAATGCCAAGAATGGACGGTATGCAGGTCCTGACACAAATCAAAGCCGATAATGACTTGCGAACAATACCGGTTGTCGTTCTGACATCTTCGCGCGAATCCCAGGATTTGGAAGTTTGCTACCGGCTTGGCGTCAATGCTTATGTTGTGAAGCCTGTCAAATTTGCAGATTTTGTCGAGGCGGTCAAAGAGGTAGGAATATTTTGGGCACTGATCAATGAACCTCCCCCAATCAGCATGGAAACAGCATAAACATGTTGTTTGTCGTCAACCCAAGAAAGCGCGGATGAGATAAATCAAATGATATATATTCTCCATCTGGAAGATGACCCCGTAGACGCTGAACTTATTCAGGTAACATTAACATCGGCAGGATTGGTCTTCAAGATAGACTGGGTTCAAACCGGTGATGAATTTAGCCAGGCGTTGCGCAGGGGAGGCTATAACCTGATTCTTGCCGATTATCGGCTTCCATCCTATGATGGCATGTCTGCACTGCTGTTGGAGCAGGAATGGCGTCCTGATGTCCCATTTATCTTTGTATCTGGAACCTTGGGCGAAGACGCGGCAATTGAAGGGCTTACCAAAGGCGCAATAGATTATGTTCCAAAGACTAAACTTTCGCGCCTTGTACCGGCTGTCAAACGGGCATTGAGCGAGACGGAGAATCAGAAAAAGCGAAAGCAGGCTGAAGATGCCCTCAAGGATAGTGAGGAACGCTACCGCACTCTCATCGAACAGGCAAGTGACGGTATTTTCCTTGCCGATCCACAGAGAAACTTTGTGGATGTAAATCCCAGCGGTTGTAATATGTTGGGATACACACGGGAGGAAATGCTTAAGTTGAATATGAAAGATCTGACTGATGCCAGGGATAAGTCAATTTCACCATTACGGTTTGATGAATTGTATTCTGGGCAGGTCATCCTTTTGGAAAAAAAGTTAATCACCAAAAGCGGGGCATTACTCCCTGTGGAGATCAGCGGCAAGGTTTTGGATAATGGCAATATGCAGGGAATCGTTCGTGACATCACCGAACGCAAACAGCATGAACGCGAACGGGAAGCCATCATTACTGTCAGTGCGGCACTGCGACAGGCGACAACACGAACCGAAATACTCAACATTATCCTCGACCAATTGGTTGACATGTTTGATTCTGATGGCGCCATGCTAGTATTACCCAATCTGCAGACTGGAGGCTTTATCGATGAGATGGGACGCGGGGCTGTTGCCGAGAGAATGATCGGGTTGAACATTCCACTTGGGAAGGGAGTCTGCAATTGGGTCGTTACAAATAAAAAACCCTACCTGAATAACCATGCGGAGAACGACCCATTTTTTTATAGACCCGACCTGCTTGGCGCTTCTCATTGCCTCGCGTCGGTCCCACTCATTACACAGGATCAAACGATCGGCGCATTGTGGATCGCCCGCAAAGCGGATATTCTGGAACAGGACCTGCGCCTGCTCAATGCAATTGCCGATATTGCAGCCAATGCCATCCGCCGTGTCAAGCTCTACGAGCAGACCGAACTGCAATTACGTCACCTGCTTGCCCTACATCAAATCGACATTGCCATCAGCAGCAACTTCGATGCGAACGTTACGCTCAATGTTATTTTGAATAACGTGAAGAACGAGCTTGAAGTGGATGCTGCCAGCATTCTGTTATTGGATCCCATTACTCACACACTGGACTATGCCGCAGGAATTGGATTCAGGACAAGGAGAATTGAACAATCAAATGTCAAACTTGGCGATGGGTGTGCCGGACGCGCCGCCCAGGAATATCGTACCGTTTCCTTTCAGGATATTGGGCAGATGGACGGGGCTTTTATTCGCTCCTCATTACTGGCTTGTGAAGAATTCGTGTTGCAGTATGCCACTCCGCTAATGGTTAAAGGGCATGTCAAGGGTGTGCTGGAACTCTTCCATCGAAAGGTTTTTGAGCCAGAGATGGAGTGGCTCGACTACTATGAAACCCTTGCCACCCAGGCTGCCATTGCGATCGAGAATGCTTCCTTGCTTGAGAATTTGCAACGGTCCAATGCGGAACTCATGCTCGCTTATGATGCTACCATCGAGGGCTGGTCGCGTGCATTGGACTTGCGTGACAAGGAAACAGAAGGCCATACTCAGCGCGTAGCAGAGATGGCGCTGGCGCTTGCCGAAAAGATAGGAATGAGTGAAGTCGAGAAACAGCATCTTTGGCGCGGGGCCTTGCTGCATGACATTGGAAAGATGGGTGTGCCAGATTCCATTTTGCATAAACCTGGGCCGCTTTCAGAGGCTGAAAAAGAGATCATGCGGCAGCATCCCATATTTGCATACCAGATGCTTTCCCCGATCATATACCTTAAACCTGCGTTGGACATCCCCTACTGCCATCATGAAAAATGGGATGGCAACGGCTATCCCCGCGGACTCAAAGGGGAGGATATCCCACTCCCGGCGCGCCTGTTTGCCGTGGTGGATGTGTTCGATGCGCTTACATCAGATCGTCCCTACCGCAAGGCGTGGACGCGTGAGAAGGTCTATCGTCATATCGAGGAACAAACGGGCAAACACTTTGACCCGCAGATTGTAAAGATATTTCTTGAAGATAAGCATTTTCAGAAATGGGATGAGGATGGAGCCTAAACGCTGTATTTTCAAGATATCGCCACATCACTGCGCGGCACGATCCAAACCTGATTCTGTAACTGCTCGGAAACACGAGAGAGTTTTTCGCCTCTGATGGGATGTTGAAAATCGGGGATCAATTCTGCCAGAGGCACGATCACGAAGGCGTATTTCCAAAAATCCAAATTGAGCGGCTGGCGATCAAAGAGGACGATGTCAAGGTCGATGGTACGCGGGGCGTTCTTATCTGCGTGGCGGACCCGCCCAAGTTTCGATTCGATCTGGCGGATAACCTGCTCCTTTAATTCAACAGGCTGCAACGGGTTGAGAAATAGAACGCACAAGTTCAAAAAGTTTGGGCCGTCTGAACCAACTGCTTCCGATTCCCAAATACTGGAGATGCCCTGCACCTGACCATATTCGCGAAGCATTTGAACTGCCTTTGGAATATTGGCCTCAGGCTCGATATTCGAGCCGATGCTCAGATAAACTTGATGAAGCTCAGTCATCGCGGCTGCGTTCGATCTCAACACCAACCGATTTCGCAAACCGCACCGCCCCGGGCTTTTCGACACTGACGATCGTTCTCCTGACCCCGTTTTCCTTTAAACATATTTCCGCAAGATCATTCGCCAATGCCTCCACTGTGAGCCTTGCAGCAGTTTCAGCATGAGTTTGGACCTTCTTGGCCAGGGCGCTGTAATCCACACAGTAGGCAATGTCATCGGTTTGCGCGGCGCGAGTGGTATCGCTGAATACAGTGACATTGATCAAAATATCCTGCGGTTTTTCGCGTTCCCAATCTCGAATTCCGATAATGCCGCGTACGAGTAAATCTTTAATAAATGTTTTATCCATGGGGTCTCCTGGTTTTTAATTCTTCGATCAAATCAAATGCCTGCCGCCATCTACATGGATGATCTCACCAGTGATATAGGCTGGGCCTGACAGCAAAAAGAGCAATGCATCTTCGACTTCGCCCGCTTCACTCCACCGTTTGGCTGGTACGCTTTCAACGATCTTTTCACTCGCCGACAAATTGTCCGCAGGATTGCCATCTGCGGGCGGAAGGATCGCGCCAAGCGCCAGTCCATTGACCGTGATGTGCGGTGCAAGCGCCACAGCCAGAGATTTTGTCATCGCGGCCAGCGCGGACTTGGTGATGGTGTATGGGAAATGGTCTGCACCGGGACGTAAAGCGCGCCAATCCAATATATTGACGATGCGTCCTTTTTCATTTTCGGGGATCTGTTTTGCAAATGCCTGGCTTAACAAAAATGGCGCGGTCAGGTTGATGGACAGATGACGTTCCCAATCTTCGAGCTTTGTTTCCTGAAACGAAAGTGGTTCAAAAATAGCGGCACTATTGATAAGGGCATATAGCGGACTAAATTCATTCGCACGGTAAATAAGCCGCGAAACTTCGTCAGCGTTGGAAAGGTCTGAGGGCAGTGACCAGGCTTGAGGTCCGAATGATTCGATTTCTTCTTTTAAATCCAAAGCTTCTTGAGCGGAATTCCCATGATGAATGATGACGTTCGCGCCTGCGCGTCCACATGCCAGCGCAAAGAGACGGCCAACTCGGCGGGCGCCGCCCGTGACCAATACGGTTTTCCCTTCCAGCGATTTTTTGAACATGCTCAAAATTGTATCATCGCAGACAGGAGTTGGTTTATTTGGACTGGGCCTGTCTGATTATTGACTTTCATTTTTGGTGGTGATAATATCGTTGTAAAGAGGGTGTCCACTATTTCTCTAAAAGAAAGGTGAAACTATGGCTAAAAATCAAGATGGAACCATTTACACCGGTGATATTGTTCGTGAGGAGTTCGACCCGACCCGTGAGTATACGGCTGAGAATCAGGAACTTGTTTTCTCTGATGAACAGCATGGGATCTGGGCCGACCTGTTTGCAGGGATCCATCAGCCTTACCTGCTGGAACACCTGTGTCATGAATACATCAAAGGGTTGGAATTGTTACAGCTTGACCCGCAGCGCATCCCCACTGTTACTCATCTTAATGAACGTATTACTCCACGTTCTGGCTGGCGCATCGAGCGGACTGCGGTGCGTTACACGCTTGCAGATGACTGGTATAAAAAATTCGCCCAGCGTATTTTTCTGATCACCGATTACCTGCGTACCCGCGACCAGATGGAGTTTACGCCTGAGCCCGATATGTTCCATGATATCTTCGGCCATCTGCCTTTCCTCACCCAGGAATTCTATGCGCGGATCGAGGATAAATTTGCCCCAGCCTATATGAAAGCGACAGAGGAGGAGCGGGAGGTCATCAAGCATCTGGCCTGGTATAGCACCGAGTTTGGGCTTGTGATGGAAGATAATCGTTTCAAGATATTTGGCGCGGGCATTATCTCCGGGCGAAGTGAATTTGCGAACACGGTAATGGAATTCTACCGACTCAGCCGTGACAATGTGATTGATTACAGTGGGAATGTGTTTGAACAGCTTCAGGAAAATTTCCACGCCCACAAAAAGGATGTTGACCGCATCACCGAAGGCATCAATGAGCTGCATCAAAAGGGACAGATGTCTTCGCACGATCAGGGCTGGAACGTGGTGCGGGCGCTGTACAACAAATTGGGAATCTCACGGGAAGGTTACTTTGGCGGCGAGGTCATCCTCGCTCCGTTCGAGATCGAAACCATCGCGCAAATCCCAAAGACGGTTTATGCTTTTAACCCGATGTTCTTCGTCTGTGAGAATTTTGAGAAAATGGATGCGCTGCTGGATTCGTATTTGAAGCCGATCGCGATGAGGAATTGAAGAAAGTAATATATGAATCATGCCCTTGAAACTTTCAAGGGCATGATTTTATGGATGAAGCGATTATTTTTTGCGCGGTATAAAATTACGCCCCGCCACCCATGCGCCGACGGCTGTGCCGAGGCAGGCAAGCAGGAAACTGACCAGAATCGCCATTTCAAATGTCCCATTTGCCAGAACGGTGAGGTAGGGCATTTGGTCGGTGGCGATGCTCTCGCGGAATGAAGCGGGGATGAAGGCACCCAGAATCAAGCCGAGAAATCCGCCGAAGGCCATGCCTCCATACGCCCCGAAGCTGACGCCGCCCGTGCGCCCGGCGACCCGCGCCGAGATCAGGCCAGTCAGGGAACCTGTCAACGCCCCGGCGATCAGCCCAACGATCCCAGTTAACTGAACACCGCTCCAGGTCAGGCTCAATGCGCCGGTGGCTGCGCCCAATATCAAGCCAAGGATGGCTCCAAGCCCCGTACCGAAAATCGCGCTCTTTACATATAACTCTCTGTCTGCCATCACGAAGTCTCTTTTCTTGAAATATGATTAATGAGACAAGTATATTTTCATTGACTCTCATCTGCAAGAGCAAACCAGAAGTTCCTGTTGAGAGATGGGTAAATCATTCCAATGAAAAACCCGTGTCGTTTTTTTGACAGGTTTGGAATAAAATTGGGCATTATTCCCGGGAAACATCCAACGCATAAGGAGTCAATTCATGGCTGAGCCGCTGTATTTTCAATGGCAGAACGATGTTTTGTGCAAGACCATTTATCCCATGCGCGAACCGAAACTGCGCGATTTTCTGGTCTATTACATGGAGATCGACCTGTGGAAGCAGTACAAGGACAAGGATATCTCCACGCTCAAAACCGAAGTGGATGCATACGTCAAAGCGCAGGAACTGGCTGCGATCGTTGCTTATAAGGCCTACTCATCCCTGCGCGGATATTTTCAACAGAAGGATGTGCGGGGATATTACCTAAAGTACCGACCCATCAACGAAGCCGAGTTGACCGAGATCAACAACTTCCACGCCATCTTTATCGAAGGCTGGCCCAAAGATATTCGCGGTGAAAGAAGTTTTGTGGAAGGCCAACTTCAATATTGGACAAATCATCGTAACATGCATCGCGAAGCGGTCAAATCCAAGAAGCGCCGCGTTGAAAACATGGACCCCGCCCACCCCAAACGGCCTGTTGAGATCGAGGAGCTTGCCGTCATGGAAAAGGTGACCCTGCCGATGGCTGAGCAGGAGATCGAACAGGTGCGCGCTTTCCTCAAGACCTATGACAAGATCGAGGCGAGAAAACTCGCGTGGTACAAGCTCTCGAAGGCTGATCCAGCTTTCAGTACGTCAGAAGCGGAATTTTTAGTCCAGTACAAGCCTGAGAATCCAGTCACGGTCCGCGATATTGTCGTGTGGAAAGCCGAAGAGTACGAAGCTTCCCTCGAAAAGAAAAATCAATACGAACTGCTGGAGGAAATTTATCAGCGTTTCAAGAAGGAACCGAACCGTTATCCGCATTGGCTGCAATACATGGTCGTCCATTTTTCGGGGATGCGTTACGCCAGTGCGCACAATTCATGGGCCGACCCTAAATTGCTGTTGATGCGCCTGCGCGGATCCAATGCTGGAAGCGAGATTCGCAAACTGGATGACGCCGCCGTGGAAAAACTCTGCGCCGAAAAGATCGCAGCCTACGAAACTGGAACAGGGTCAAACATCCCAAAACTGGCTCGTGCCTCTGAAAAAGAATGGAAAGATAAGGTTGCCCTGCACATGCTGAGCGTGAAAGCCAGCGGACCCAAGACCCGCCGCAATGGGTTGACCGCTTTGCAGGCTGAAGAGTTGAATTACGAAATAAATTCAATGAGCACAGATGAGGCGCTTAAGAGTCTTGAAGCCATGAAATCCACCTTCCCTGCATGGGCCTGGAAGGAAATCGTCAAACTCACGCCGCTGCGCGTGAACCATGTCACCGACCCGAATTGGGAGAAATTGACGCCCGAAGAGGAAACCGCGCGTTATTCGCAAGCCTATAATGATATTCGCAATGTGCTGGATGCCTGGGAAAATTACGATTCGTCCGCATGGCGCGAAGAGCATGGACGTACTCACGAGTTGATCGTCAGCCGTGCCGTGTGTAACGAAACCGCCGAACACTGCCAGCACTTGCGCGGACATTTGCCCCCCGGCGGCCTGACCCCCAAGCCCAAATGGTATTTCAATAACGAAACCGAAGGCAAGTTGACCGGTGAGCCCCGTCCGTTTTATACCAAGCCCACTACCGCAGCGGACTATGTCCCCGGCGCGAGCATCCTTTGGCTGCGCTTTGTAGATAAAGAACCGAACGCCTGGCAGATTGCAAAAGAAGTGAAAACCAAATCAGGCGTGGGACTTCTGCCAAACATGGAAAAGAAAAAAGGTGACAAACCCGATTCCAAGGCCGCGACGACCCCGTGGGAATATCAAAAAGGTGAAACGGTCACCCGCTCGCGCACAGTTGTTGACCCCGCCACCAAGGCCAAGACTCAGCAGCACCAATGGCTGCGCTGGATCCACGAAGCGACCGTGGCCGAAGTCGCCGAAACCGCCGACGGGACGATGGTCATCACCTACGAAACCGCCCTGCCCGACGACGACAAAGGCACTTCTTCAGTCGGCACCTTCAAAATGCCGCTCTCCTGGCATCTCGACGATGGCCCCGAAGACACCTACAACCGCTCCTTCGTCGGCTTCGTGCCCGAGGGGCAGGTTCCGACCGAACACCTGAAGTCCATGCTTGATTGGAACAGGATCTTGAGGAAGAAGGTCGTGTAACTGGTCACTGAGGAATGAATAAGGCGTCTATAAGCAGTTATACGGAATATGGCCGTCTAAACACTAGTTAGGCGCGCGAGCAGTAGTAGTCAATGAAAATTAGCTAAGAGATCAATTAATGAAAACAATACTTGCTCTTCAAAGTGCAATTAGATTTGCTAACAGACTAAAGTTGCTTCGAAAACAGAGACAACAAGGAAAGATTGCTGGCGCAACACAAAAGCGACAGAGTTTATCAAAAGAACAGCGCAATCTTATCTTGAGCAAAACAGGAGGCAGGTGTCATATATGTGGCGGAAAGATAAAGAAGAGCGAAAATTGGCAAGCTGATCATGTGCTTGCACATGCTTATGGGGGCGAACATTCCGTTGAAAACTATTTAGCCGCCCATGCAATCTGCAATAATTATCGTTGGCATTATGGCTCTGAAGAATTTCAATGGATAATCAAGCTTGGCGTTTGGATAAGAACACTTATCGAAACGCGAGATAGCTTAGCTATGATTCTCGCAGAAAGATACATAAAGCATGAACGACATCGCATCACTCGCCAAAAACAGTAGAGTGAAATCAAAATAATGAATATCCTTACCAAGTAGTTGCAACTCAAATGACGATTTATTCCAGCCAATGAGATTTGGCACTCGGTGAAATGCGCCCAACAAAGCGCACCTGGATTGGCGGGTAGCGTGCGCGTTCTAAAGTAAAATGGCGCAAATTTCTGTTTTCGTTGGCAAATACATCCCTGCCCAACCCAGGTAACGCAAACCGTTGGGCTGCAATCGGGATGGCAAGAGTAACAGTTGATCGTTGAGTAAAAAATGATAAAGAAAAAAGACCTCGACCATATTTTGGCTTTACACAAAGCCCAGCCTGTTGGGTTTGGGTATATTGATATCATTGTAAAACAAGAAAATGTCCGTCAATTAATTGAAAACTTGGTTTCCAGCGGTATTCAGATTAGCACAATTACATGGTGGGAGTATGTGGATTCATTTCCCAAATCGTCAAAATATGGGATGGGCGGGCCAAAAAGTAATTTTTACGACGGCTGGTTCTCTGAATTATGCTTTGGAGAAGATGAAATAAATACAAACAAAAAAGATGATATCTTGAAGATTATCGAGAATAAAGAAATTCATTTTTCAGATGGTGAAGTTGTCAGATATAACGAGCAAGAATGTTTAACGCCAGCATTATGGCTGGAAGTTCCAGAGGAATGGAAAAATATACAGCAGTAGATCTAGTAGGTTTGCAGTCCAACACCGCGTGCACTGTACGCTGGGAATTCTGCGCGACTTCAAGCACTTCTCTGGCCTCGGTTTTTTTCTACTCCCAAGCAGAGTCCGCGCCCGTACTAACACCAGTCCACGGGCGCAAACCGTTGGGCCGCTGCGTAATTGCGAGGAAAGAAACGTCAACAGGAATATAGGATAGAGAATACTACGATGAAAATAGATGAAATCAAGCTACTGTATGGCTACAATGACTGGGCTGATGCGCGCATCCTGGCGGCCTGCGCCAGGGTGAGTCCAGAGCAGTACGCCGCCCCAACCTCCTACGGACACGGAGGGCTGCGCGCCACGATGGTTCACATACTGGACAACATCTGGCAGCAACGGATCACACTCCAGGGGTATTACCAAGAACCTTTGGCAAATGAAGCGGCCTATGATGCGACCGAGCTTCACGAAGACGCCTTTCCGACACTCGCCATGCTGCAAGAGCGCTGGCTGATCGAACAACGGGAGATGTGGGCTTATCTCGACACATTGACCGAGGAAATGCTGAACAGCACGATCCGCTATGTCATCCCTGGTGCGATCCGCAAGCGTGTCGTGTGGCACATCCTGCTGGATCTCACTATCCATGCCACGCAGCACCGCAGTGAGGCCGCCGCGCTGCTGACCGATTATGGTCAGTCGCCGGGTGACTTCGACTTTACCATGTTCCAGTCTGAGCGCGCTGAAGGAAAACCCTGATTTGTTTCAACTCTGGCATTAGAAATTATTTCGTCTCCATCCAAAAGTGACCCAACACAACGTGGACTGAGCGCTGGGGATTCTGCGGCACGCTTCGCGTCGAGCATTTTCTGCTCTCAAGCAGAGTCCACGCACGAAAACCGTTGGGCTGTTTCTTTATAATAAGGCAAACTATTATGAAAATACTCATGGACGGTAACGGGTTACAAACACGAATCCATGTGCAGAACGAAAGACGTCTTCAGACCTTTCTTGCACAACTTGAAGATATTCCATTTTGTGTCGTCGACTTTTCTCCTGAACTGCCATTGGCTAAAAGCCTGCTAAATAATTATGATGTATTAGTGATCACAACACGGCATGGAGAAGAATACTCCTATTCAATCGAAGAGATTACAGCTATTACTGATTTTGTGCGTCAAGGAGGCGGGCTTCTGCTCATGTCCAATCATGGTGACTTGCCAGGACATAATATAAATGACATGACCAAGCAGGATGCCGTTCTTGCTCGTCAGTTCGGTATTGAAATCGAAAACTCATGGTTTGCAAATTCGAAATCAGGTGTCCTTTCCGAATTTTCCGCATCAGATTTGTTGGTCACGCATCCAATTATCTGCGGCGGTTTGGGAGAAGAACCAATTCGTTCAATTGTCACGAATAACTGTTGTAGTCTCGTTTCTGCAGACGCTGTCCCAATTATCAATTTGCCGAGCCAAATGATTGACCACCGGAATGGACTTCCCGCTCATGGAAGAAATTTTGCCATGGCATTGGATGCCGAAGCAAATAGCGCCCTGGACAGAATGGGGCGGGTGGTTGTCGTCGCAGATTCAGGATTTATTGGAACGGAAGGCACTACGAATCCAGGACCAGGGTTAATCGAGAAAGGTGATAATCGTCGTTTCGTGCAAAACGTAATTCGTTGGCTGGGACGCGAGATTGATTGACGATTAGATTGATAAAGATGTGATCCTTCCTTTTGCCATCGGCACAATCTTCTTGCAAAAACTATCGCCCCACAAAGCGGGGACCTGATGCTGGGAATTCGCGTCGAGCATTTTCTGCTCCAAGCAGAGTCTGCGAACGTAAGTCATTAGCCTGCTTATACCATTGGGGATAAGATCGATGTGAATCACAAGAAGTTCTACCAATAAATGTTTATTTAGGCACGGCTATCGCTAGCGCGCCGAATGACAGCTTGTAAAGAGAGTTATTAAATAGTCACTTAAGCATGAAACACCTCCCCTGGGTGGCGGAGAACAATACTCCCCGGTTGCGGGATACAGATGAAGGACATTCAATATATGATAAGTATCTGTATTAAGGTGTGGGGAATTTAAAAGCACCGCCCATATAAAAATCAAAATTTCAGCTTTCCTGTCACCGGAGGTTTTTAGTATGAAGAAAAGATCGAATGTGCTCACTCTCGTAGTGAGTTTGGTATTGGTTGTGGTCGTTATCGCAGGCTTTTCAATGTTCGGGGGTCCGGCATCCCTGCCGCCCAGCAGCGGCTATGGACCCAATCCTGAGCTTCCAGAGCCGAATCAACGGCTGATTCCGGTGGTGAATCCGCCCAATGCCATCGGTTGGGCAGATGGTGAGAAACCAGTAGCAGCTGAAGGCATGGAAGTGACCGCATTTGCCAGTGGGTTGGATCATCCGCGCTGGCTGTATGTCCTTCCGAATGGAGATGTGCTCGTTGCTGAATCCAATGCTCCTGCAGATCGCCCAGACGATGCAAAAGGAATCAAGGGGTGGTTCTTCAAGTTCTTTAAGAAGAAATCAGGCGGCGGCGTGCCCAGTGCGGATCGTATTACACTCCTGCGGGATGCGGACGGAGATGGTGTTGCAGAGACAAAATCTGTATTCATCGATGGCCTGACCTCACCGTTCGGGATGGTTTTAGTGGGAGATACCTTCTATGTAGCGAATACCGATGCAGTCGTGTCCTTTCCCTATTCAGAAGGAGAGACGGAGATCACTGCCGAGCCCACAAAAATAACAGACTTGCCAGCAGGCACGATCAATCATCATTGGACCAAAGGCCTGGTGGCCAGTACAGATGGAACGAAGTTATATGTTTCCGTTGGCTCGAATAGCAACGCCGCAGAGAACGGATTTGAAGCAGAAACGGAACGCGCTGCGATCTGGGAAGTGGACCTTGCAACAGGCAGTCACCGCATTTTTGCTTCGGGGCTGCGAAACCCTGTGGGGATGGCATGGGATGCAGAGTCTGGAGCATTATGGGTGGTAGTGAATGAACGCGATGAGTTGGGAAATGACCTGGTGCCAGATTATATGACCTCAGTACAGGATGGCGGCTTTTATGGCTGGCCTTTCAGCTATTATGGCGATCATGTGGACGCGCGCGTTTCACCGCCGAATCCCGAGCTGGTGGCATCGGCACTTGTGCCTGATTATGCGTTGGGATCTCATACTGCTTCATTAGGGCTTACCTCTGCAGACGGAAACACATTGCCTCTTCAATTTGAGAACGGAATGTTTATTGGGCAGCATGGCTCGTGGAATCGTCAGCAGCCCAACGGCTATCAGGTGATCTTCGTGCCGTTCACAGCAGGCATGCCGTCAGGTGACCCATTGCTTGTTCTAAATGGGTTCCTCAAAGAAAATGGTGATGCCATGGGGCGGCCCGTGGGCGTTGCAATTGACGCGCTCGGCGCACTTCTGGTGGCAGACGATGTGGGGAATGTGATCTGGAGAGTGGCAACAGCGCCATAAAGGCAGAAATAAATGTGATTTTCAAAAAGAGACGCACGATCTCCGTGTGTCTCTTTTTGGATTACCCAATTAATGGTTCCCTAGGTTTCAGGTTATTAATATACGATTCTAAACTTTTTCTCCTGTGTTTAGTATCTACATGATGACAAAGAGCAATTCTGAATAGATGAAATGTTTATTTCATAAAACTGCCCGACAAAGCATGGACTAGACCCTTCGACAAGCTCAGTTCAGGCGCGGGGATGCTGGCTTTTTTGTGCTCCCGAGCAGAGTCCGCGAACGCAAACCATTAACCTGGGGGAATAAAACCTGATCTGTTCCCTCCATTCTGCAACTTTTTCCCACCGACTCCTGTATTAAACTCTAGCCATGACTATGCCCACCGACCGCGACCTGATTCTGCAAACCCGTCGCGGTGACGCCGACAGTCGGGCGGCATTCGGCGAGCTTGTCACACGCTACCAGACGAGCGTGTTCAACGTCTGCTACCGTATTTTGCACGAGCGCGGCGAAGCCGAAGACCTTGCACAGGAGACCTTTATCCGCGCCTACGACCGCATCCACACTTTTGATATTGAGCGTGAATTCGGCCCGTGGATTCGACGCGTGGCGGCCAATCTGTGTTTGAATGCCATCGAGGCAAGCAAAGACACAGCCGAGTTGGACGATGAACGGGACGCTGATTCTGCCCAATTGCCTGAAGCAGTCTACGAGGTCCGCGAAAGAAGCGAGACCATCCGCAGTGCCCTCGCATCACTGCCCGCGCATTATCGCGTTGTCGTCGAATTGCGTCATTTTCAAGAACTGTCCTACGAAGAAATTGCCGCAGAATTGAAAATCCCATTGAGCGATGTGAAGAGCCATCTCTTCCGCGCCCGCAAAATTTTGGCGGAGAAACTCCATGCATCTCACTGACGAGCAACTCAACGAATATCTTGACAACGAAACCAACGAGCGCGTGCAGATCGAAACGCATCTATCTTCATGCGGCGAATGCGCGGCGCGACTTTCCACGCTTCAGGCATTGTTCACCGAATTGGATTCCCTGCCCGAAGTGGCATTGACCAAATCCCTCGCCGCGCCGTTCCTGACGACCCGAAGCCTGCCAGCCCCGCTGCCAAAATTCCTCACGCTGACAGTGATCCTGCAGGCCGCCTTCGCGTTGACCGCCATCATCATTGCCGTGCCGTTCGTCGCAAACCTGCTGCCTGCCATCGAAATATCTTCCCTCATGGAAGGAATCACCCAATTGCAATCGCAATGGATAAATCTGCTCGACCAACTTTCAACCTTCAACTTGCAGCCTTCCAACCTTCCAACCTTCAACCTTCAACCTTCCAACTTCCAACTTCCGCCCCTTGAAATTTCGAGTCTGTTGATGGCGCTTGCGGGTGTATCTGTGCTGTGGATTTTGGGCAACGGTGTGTTTTTGAGAAACCAAAGGTAGGGATACAGCGTTGCTGTGTCCGTGAAAATAGTAGTTCAACAAGGAGAATTCATGAACGAGTTCCTGCAAATTATTGTCATCATCCTGCTGCTTACCATTCCCCTCGCTGCGTATTTTCTTGTCCTCGCCGCGTTATTTCCGAATCGCGCCGCCAAAACCCAGCGTGTACTCACTGCCATGCCTGGGCGTTCATTTGGCGTGGGAGTGATCAACTTTTTGTTTTTTGGGTTGATCGCGTTGGTTCTTTTTTCCATTGCTGAAAATGCGGGCAGTGTTGTAAAAACCATTCTGATGATTCCCGCATTGGTGATCCTTGCCGCGCTTACGATCGCATTGAGCTTCGGTCTGACGGGCATGGTCAACCAACTGGGCGAACGCATCTTCTCCGAATATCCCGCCTGGAAACGAACTGCATGGGGGACAGTGATTTTATCCCTCGCCTGTCTCCTGCCTGTGATCGGCTGGTTCCTGCTTTTTCCGTATGCGGGTTTTGTTGGCATTGGTGCATTCATTTTGGGATTATTCCAGCGCGAAATTAAGTACGAAGTATCTTTTTTTCTTCACACCGCAGAGACGCGGAGTTCGCAGAGAAAATTCTGCGCGCTCCGCGTCTCATTTTTGGGTGCGTCGCACCACCTTGAACAAGATGGGTCCAACCCGTTGGATTTCCCTTATTTAGTGAAACAATCCACCCGTCTGGTGCGACGCACTTTCACTCACTCACTATTCTTTCCCCTGCAACTTTTCCCAACCCAGCCCTGTACAACCTATAACTCTCCATACATGAAAGGAACTTCCCCATGGCCGACATATCCGCCATCTTCTTCGTCTTGTTGATTCTAGGCATTGCCTTCCCCGCCATGCTCACCGCGTGGTGGCTGTTGTTCCCATCGATCATTTCCCGCGCCCAAACCCGCGTGGATAAGACTCCCTGGGGTACATTCTGGATGGGACTCGTCATCGTGGTTGCGGTCAGCATTCCCGTCGTCATTTTGCTTGCGCTTCCCTTTGGCCCCGCCAAATTCATTGGTTGGCTGTTGCTTGCGGCGGCGCTGGCATTTTCATCCATCGGCTCGGCGGGCATCGCCGCTCATTTGGGCGCGCGCCTCACCAGTCACAGCGGACTTTCGCCGTTGAATGCATTCGTGCGCGGTTCCGTCATCCTTGAGCTGGTGGCCTTCTTCCCTGTGTTGGGTTGGTTCTTCATCTGGCCTATTGCGCTCATCATGGCCTTCGGTGCTACAGGCTTCGCATTCTTGAATTGGATGCCGCGTGAGAAAACCGTCCACGTGCCTGACCCTGTTCCTTCGCACGCATAAATTTACCGCGAAAATTCTGTCTTCTTTACATCCCATCCACTTTCCACTCACTACTTTCTATTCACTGATACCTGACCACTGATTCCCATGACCCTTTCTCGTAGAGACTTCCTCAAACTTGCCTCCCTCGTTTCTGCCAGCGCAGCGCTTTCCTCGTGCGCGCCTGTGTATCGCAGGATCGCGGGCGACCTTCCCACCCTGCCGTGGGCTGCACTTGGCGCAGGCGATTTCCTCGCCCTCAACCGACTCACCTTCGGTCCGCGTGTGGAGGAGCGTGCTCGTTTCAGTGAGATCGGTTTGCAAAACTACATCGAAGAACAGCTCGATTTCGAATCCATCAACGACTTCGATTGCGATTTGCAATTGATGCCCTTCAAAACCATCCGAATGGATGCCAATGAGATCGAAGGCGTCAGCAATCAACTCTTCGACGGCTATGATCGTGAACGGGCTCCGCAGGAACTTCGTCAGGCCACATTGCTTCGTCAGATGTACAGCAAACGCCAATTGTATGAAGTGATGACCGAGTTCTGGAGCGACCATTTCAACATCTTCATGGATAAGGAAAAAGAATTCTTCCTTAAATCCGTGGATGACCGCGAAGTAATTCGCAAACATGCACTTGGTAACTTCCGCGATCTGGTTTGGGCCTCGGCACATTCGCCCGCCATGCTGGTCTATCTTGATAATCAGGCCAACGAGCAGAGTCACCCCAACGAAAATTACGCGCGCGAGTTGATGGAACTTCACACCCTCGGCGTGGATGGCGGTTACTCCCAGCAGGATGTGATGGAACTTGCGCGTTGCCTCACTGGTTGGAAAGTGAAGGAGCATTTCTGGCTGGGCGAGTTCACCTTCGACAAGAATCTCCATGACACAGGGACGAAAAATGTTCTGGGTCTTTCGATCCAACCCTCGGGTGTCGAAGAAGCGGAGCAAGTCATCGAAATGCTGGTGAAACATCCGAGCACGGCGCGATTCATTTCCACCAAACTCGCCCGTCGCTTCCTCGCCGATGACCCGCCGCAGGAGATCATCGAAAAAGCCGCGCAAACTTTTCTGGCCACAAAAGGCGATATCAAATCTGTGCTGCGAGTCATTTTGCTCGATGGCCTGCCGCTGGCGCAGCCCAAATACAAACGCCCCGTAAATTTTGTGTTGTCTGCAATGCGCATGTTGAATGTCGAAACCGATGCCGCCGCACTTCACGACTATCTCGTCCGCATGGGGCAGGTCGCGTTCAATTGGCCCACACCCGATGGCTATCCCGACCGAAGCGAACCGTGGCAGGGCAACCTCATGCCGCGCTGGCAATTCGCCTTCGCGCTGATCCGCAATGAGATCAACGACACAAAACATAATTTGCAAAGTTTATTGGATGTCGCTTCGAATGGCATTTTGCAAGACGATGTGGATTCAATTACATCCCTGTTATTAGGCACCCCTTTGGAGCGCGTCACCCGCGACGGGTTGATTGATACCGTCCGAGCGGCAGGCTCCACCGAAGAAGAGACTCTGCAAGTCATCACCGCCAGCATCATCGCCTCCCCCGCGTTTCAGTGGAGATGATATCTCATCATGTTGGAGATTGCTTCGGGTGAAAGAAAAGTCGAAAATTTTAGGAGTAAATAAATGCTTACCCAACTTCCCACCAAAACCTGGCTCCCTCGCCTCTCTTTTGCCCCCGTCAACACCGCCCCGCGTGGTGACACTCTGGTCGTTGTATTTCTCCGCGGCGCAGCAGACGTGTTGAATATGGTCGTTCCGCATGGCGAAGACGCTTATTATCAATTGCGCCCATCATTGGGAATTGCACGACCTGATGATTCGAAAACGAAAAAAGAAGAAAGGACAGTGGATTTGGATGGATTTTTTGGTTTTCATCCAAACCTGAGTCCCTTGCTCGAAGCATGGCAAAGCGAACAACTTGCCATTATCCACGCCTGCGGCGCACCTGATGAATCGCGCAGCCATTTCAAAGCAATGGAACTCATGGAGCGCGGCGTGGACGATGAACGCGGCCCCGCCTCAGGGTGGATTGGGCGTCACCTGGCTACACTGAATACAGGTAACACCTCTCCGTTGCGCGCGGTGGGAATGGGCACCCGCCCGCAGCGCAGTTTGAGTGGAACGGTTCCCGTCTCTGCATTGCGCTCCATCGCAGATTTTCACCTCGGCGGTGACCAGCGCGCCCTTCAACAAATGCGTGCTGCATTGAGCACGGTCTATCAAAATGACCTGATGGGTCAGGAGACCTTGTCCATCATGGATACATTGGAAAAGCTTGACCCCGCCAAGTATCAACCCTTCGGCGGGCTCAGGACGGCGTCTCCAATTACCTATCCCGACTCTGAATTCGGCCTCGCCCTCAAACAAACTGCCATGCTCATCAAAGCGGAAGTAGGTCTCGAAGTCTCGGCTATTGACCTTGGCGGCTGGGATACGCATTTCGCGCAGGGCTCATCCACTGGCCTCATGCCCAACCTGATGAAAGACCTCGCCGAAGGTCTCGCCGCCTTCCACGCCGATATGGCTGATCATCAAAATCAACTTACCACTGTCACCATGTCTGAGTTTGGGCGGCGCGCTTCTGAAAACGGCAGCCTCGGCACAGATCACGGTCACGGCAGCATGATGATGGTCTTGGGCGGTAACGTGGACGGCGGCAAAGTCCACGGGCAATGGCCGGGGCTGGAGGAAGGTCAACTCATTGGCCCAGGCGATCTGGCTGTCACCACCGATTACCGCGATGTGCTCTCCGAGGTTTTGACCAAACGCCTGAATAACCCCGCTACCAATGAAATTTTCCCCGAATACCAACCGAAGATGCCGAATGTGATTGTATGATTTTGAGGGCGGCCTTTATGGTCGCCCTTTTTTGTTTTACAATAGAGGAATGATAGCGAGGGAATATGACCGAACCAACCATTGCTCTGCAAGATAATAAAAAGAATTCCTTTTGGTCGCCGCTGGCGGTTTTCCTGTTGGGAACCCCGGCTGCTGCATTAAATTGGTGGCAAATGGGAAATAAACGCAAAGCCATTGTTTTCGTTTGTGTGACCATTTGCATGATGTTCTTCTTGAAATGGATCAAACCTTCTCAACTGGATTGGCAATATTATGGAAAGGGAGTGGTCTATAGCCTTTATTTTGCCAGGGTGTTAATTGGGTTGGTCTTTTCATTTGTGGTTATGAAAATAAACTGGCGGGATGTTGAGGAGTTTATTGGTGCTGGCAAACCTGTGTATAGAGTTGGTTCAAGTTTGGTTTTGGCTATTTGGCTTGGATTGGCACTGATTTGGATCCCCATAAACTTGGGAGCAGAGTATATGGGGAGATTCACAAGCTATTGCCATTTCCCGCGCCTGCTCGATATCGTGTATCGTTATCAGGTTTCGCAACGTACAGATCTGGATTCGATTCTCATGAGGCGAAGTGACTTTTCATGCGATTTGATATGGATGCATGAAACTAACGAAGACTCTTCCAGCTTATCTGAAAATGAAATGATCCAATCCTACAGACTGTCGGGTGTTTATGGCGAAAATGATTCTTTTCGGGTTTATCAGGATGTATTTTTTTATGAACAACCTGTTGGTCAGAAAGAGTTTGATGAGGCTATTTCCTGGAATGCGAATGCTGAAGATGCTGACCTTGGGATAGTTCTTCCCACAAACCAGCCGAAACCTGATTTTATGAAGATTTATTGCAGCCACAATTCTGTGACTAAGGAATGTTCTGTTTACATTGCACATGGCAGGACATTGGTGCATCTGAGGTTTTTGGGGATAATGCGTTCGATGAATATATTGTTTCCCCCGTTCTGTTGATAAGCCAGCGTATTCTTCAATTTGAAGATTGAAAGTAGGGACACAGCGCCGCTGTGTCCCTACTGCGTCCCTACATTTTTACCCGCCAAAATCCACAGTGATGTAATCTCCGTACGCGCCGTTTGAAAAATAAGCGTAGCCGACACCCATCTCGGTAGTGTTTGGGTTGAGGATCGCATCGCGGTGGATTTTGTCATTCATCCACCAACTCATCGCGGCTTCGGGTCCGCCGCCGCCGTAGATGATCTCTTCATAGAATTGGCCTGAATACCCCGCAGCCAGAGCCCGCCCGTACGAGGAAGAACCGTCTGAGCCTGTGTGGCTGATGCTGTTATTGCAGGCCATGTCGGCGGCGTGTCCTTGCGCGGCGGAAGATAGCTCAGCGTTGATCGTCAATTGTGGCAGGCCTGCGTTGGCCCGCTCCGCGTTGATCATGGATGCGATCTGATTCACGTAGCCAGCGTTCTGGCTGAAACTGCAATTCGCGCCACCGCCGTTATTCACGGGAGTGATTCCCACCGCCTGTGTTGGGTTGACTCCCGATGTGGTCGGGACAATGGCTCCGCTTCCCACGATGATCTTCACCCAAAATGTTTTTTCCGTGCCGATGGGCAGGGCATTTCCGTTTGCGTCGTTCAGGGTGAAATACCCTGTGAAGGTGCCGTTGGAAGCTGGGGCGGTCAACTCTACTGAGGCGTTGACTCTTTCCTTCGGAAGCGTATCAGGAATCGGCGCGGAGAGAGGCGCGTTCATTTTGTCGCCTGTTGAAAACTTGAGCGTGTATCCGAACCATGGGCAGGTTCCGTTGTTGATGAATTCCCAGGTCTTCGTGAATTTCTCGCCCGCTTTCACTTGCGTGTTGTCAGGGATGGTCACATCGCGCACGAGCACGGCGCTGTCTGTGCAGTTGGCGGGCGCAGTGACGGGGATGCGTGTCGGCGTGATGGTTGATTCGGGCACAGGCGTGAGCGTGGGCGGCACGTAGCCTGCCTGGGTGGGCATCAAAGTCGATGTTACGAAATCAGGTTGTGACGTGGGCTGTGCGTTGGAATCCACAGAAATGGAAACGCAGGAGGCGAGAAGCAAGGCAAGGAGAAGGATTATTTTTTTTGTCATGGTTTAAAACATCATCATCTGCCCCGTGGATTTTTCAACGGGGTCGCTGGCGATCTGTTCTTCGAAGGAGTCGCGCGTCAGAATCGGGACCTCGAGAATGGCACGCAACAAACGATATTTCACCACGCGACGGGTTTTCAATTGCGCGGCGAGGGCAGGGTCGCGTTGAAGCTTGTAGGCGGCAAGCGCGGCGCGTCCGCCGGGGATGACGAGGATCGTGTCTGGCGCGGTTGTTTCCAGCGCGCGCCCAAGCAATGCGGAGGCCATCACATAAAACGAGCGGACGGGTTTTCCATTTTCAAACCAGGTCAGGGTTTTATCATCGCGGCGTGTTTTGTATTCCAGCCGTTTGCCGATGGCTTCGATCAATGTAAAGATGTTGTTCAATTCATTTCGCCGCGCTGAAGATAGATCCTCCGCGCGAAGTTTCCATCCGCCTGATTCCTTTTCTGCGTATGAATTCAGAACGGCGTAGATCAATCCTTTTGAGGGCGTGAGCAATCCCGTAAAGCGCGGATTCAACTCATCCTCCACTTCAAGATAAATGGCGTGCTGATTCTTTTGCAGGAAGGTGACGATGGCCACCTCCACTTGATCTGAAAGCGATTCGTTCTGAGCGGAGCCGCTTCGTGGCGAAGTCGAAGAACCCCACATTCCTGTTTCCACATTTTCGCCCGTCGAATAATGGACGAAGCGTTCATCGTTTTTCAACGCTGACTCAAAAAGCGCGTTCGTTTTCCGCAAGGTCTCATCGAATTCATGCTCAGGCTGTTTGAGCGTGTTCGCTTCGGCCAGCGCGATCAACCCCGCCGTGTGGACGTGCAAGTAACTAGCGGGCTCTCCACGTGAAGCGAGATATTCCTGAATCGAATTTTGCAAAAGGGCCGCATCGGCTGTTTGCGGTTTTTCTTTTTTGCCGCTTTTCCAGGTCACTTGCACGGGGTCATGCTCGGTGCGCAAGGCTACATTCACCAGCGAAAACCCCGCAGCATTTGCCGCCGTAAACGCGGAAGTGAGAAACGACGGCTCAGGTTCGGGTAGCAATGCAAAAAACGGAATCCCATCGGGAAGCAGATCATTCAAATGATTGAAGGCCGAATGCAGCGCGGTCGCGTTCCACGCCCAGTCGTAGCGGCGGCGGCGCAGCGCAACCTTGTACGGCTCCACTGCTTCCTTGCCCCACAACCAACCCGCCCACAACGCAGAGAGAGTCCAAAAGGCCTGGTTGGGACGCGGCACTGAACCAATGACTGCCGAAATCGGAATCTCTTTTTTGACGAGTTGCGCAAGGTCTTTGAGACGGCCTTCGTAGATGCAGATGCCGCCGCTTTCAGGAATCTTTTTCGGCCACGCTTCACACGGGACCGTTGAACCTGTCTCTGACCAAAGAGTGAGTCCACGCTCGAGCGCCATCCACACATTGTGCTCGCGGAATTGACTCGGCGTGCTCAACTGCTTCGGCCGCGGACGTTCCGCAGGATGCGCCCAGATGGTATTGCCCGCATCGCAGGCGATGAGGACGAGTGCGGTCAATGCCCGTTTTCGCTCCGCGGATAGATTCAAACTGTCCAGGCGGTTGACGATGGTGGTGATCACATACAGCGGACGAGGCAAATAATATTGAATTGCTTCTTCCGCGTAGAAACGGTCTTCATCGTTCAACGCCACGACTTTTTCAAAGGCGCGTGTGCGGTGCAGTGCATCGGTTTCGGCGATCTTTTTTGCGCGTTCGATGTCTTCTTCGGTGGCGGGGTGTTCGCCTGAGTCACCACAGTGTTTGCATTCGTAAATGCGGGCGTAGGGAGCATCTTCGCCTTTGCGCCAGAGAAATGCGTTGGCGTAAATTTGCTGATTACATTTTTCGCATTTGGTGAGATACAACGATTGCAGATGACCCGCGAGTCTTTCGTCCCCTTTTTTGACGGCACCGAGGTCTGCCAGCGCGGCGATGAATTCCGATTCGGGCGGCGGGTTGGCGAACATTTCCAGCAGAAAACGCGTGATGGGGTTGTTCGCCGTGACCAGCACACGGGTTCCACTGCGCGCGGCTTCGAGGACGAGTCTCGGGGAGAATCCGAATGGGTCGAGCAACCAGGTACCGGGTCCGCTGTGAACCGCGCCGAAGGGCTGAGTCGAGAGCCAGGCAGAGATGACTCCCTCTTCAAGCGGGGGCAGAAAGCGCGAGAGCGGTCCCGGGTCGGCGGGTTTCATCCCTGGAATGTAAGGTTGAAAATCCATCTTGGGTTAAGTATACAGCTTATAAAGGATCGCAAATTGGCTGGCTGGGTGTGGACTTCATGTCGATTTCGATGGCGGAGAGCATGATCTGAATGCCGAGGATGACGCACAAGGTGGGGAGCATCACGGTGCCTGTGGGGGCGGGGATGTTACGGCTGGCGTAGTCGATCCATTTGATCGCGCCGAAGATGAAACCGAATAGCAACAGCGGAATGCTGGTGACGATGTACAGGGAAATGATGGAAAAATCGTAGATGTAATACTTCAAGAGGATGCGTCGAACCAGCGTGGAAAAAAGTTTGAGCGGGAATTCAAAAAGACTGCGGCGGATGGAAAGATGCGAGGTCTCGTTCCCGTAGCGGGCGGGGATGGGCACATCCACCACGAAAGCATTGATGAGGTATAGGTTTGCCAGCAGTGAGGTTTCGAAGAAATAGCGTTTGTCAATTCCTTCAAGAGGTAACTGTGCCAGCACTTCAGCGCGGATGGCGAAAAAACCGTTGGTGGGATCGAAGATATTCCAGTAGCCCGTGGCGGCTTTGGTGAGGAAGCTCAGCCCGAGGTTGCCCACGCGCCTCACAATGGGCATGTTGCGCAGTGAAACAAAATCGCGGAAGCGGTTGCCTTTGGCATAATCAGCCTTGCCGAGGACCAGCGGAGTGACAAGGGCGGGGATGTGCGCAGGGTCCATTTGCCCGTCGCCGTCGAGTTTGACGATGATTTTTGCGCCAAGTTCCAGCGCCTTGCGAAAGCCAGAGATCATGGCCCCGCCCACGCCCTGATTTTTCTCGTGGCGCACCAGAACGATGCGGGAATCTTGTTGTGCGGCGGCGGCCACCAGGTTTGCACTTGAGTCAGGAGATGCATCGTCCACAACGATGATGTGTTCTATGTAGGCAGGCAGGTCTTTCAACACGGATGCGATGGTATCCTGCACCCGATAGGCTGGGATGACTGTTACAATACCATTGGTGGAAAAATCCATAAATAAGATTGTACTTGAAAAAGTGATAGAATCAACCAAAGGAAAAATCATGGCCACTGGGGAACGAATTCTTCTTGTTGAAAGCGATCCAGATATTGTCGATTTGATCGTCAGGCAGTCATTGCAGCCGCTGGGATACAGGGTGGGGACAGCAGGTGACGCGGCCTCCGCGATCAAACTCTCGATTCAGACTCCCCCGGACCTGATCCTCGCCAATTTAAATTTACCCGGCCTAAGCGGAAAAGACATGCTCGCCGCACTTAGCGCACAGGGTGTGAAATCCCCCGTCATTGTCATTGCAGAAAAAGGACAGGAAACCGACGCGATCCAGGCTTTTCGCCTCGGCGCTTCTGACGTGATCTTCTGGCCCGTTCGCGATGCGGAAGTTGTTTCCATCGTTGAGCGCGCCCTGCGCCAGACTCAGCAAGCCCGCGAACGCCAAAAATTAGACCGTCAACTCTCGGCGATGAATACCGAGTTACAACGCCGCCTGCGCGACCTGACCACCTTGCTTTCCACCGCCAAGGCGGTTATCTCCATCACCGATCAACGCCTGTTGTTTGACCGCATCCTCGAAAGCGCCATGCAGGTGGCCGAGGCAGATTACTGCTGGCTGACCCTGCGCGAAGAAAAGGGCAATGCTTATTTGTTGCGTGCCCATCGCAACCTGCCCGAGGCATGGGCCAAAAAGTTGAACCAGCCTTTGGATGACGGCATCAGCTCCCTCGTTGGATTTTCGGGCGAGAGCCTCGTGATGAACGGCTCGCCTTTGCAGAAGTTCAAGATCGCAACGTTGGGCAAGTCGGTTGGCGTGATCCCGATCAAGATCCAGGGCGAGGTCATCGGCCTGTTGATGGTGGCCCGCAAAGTTGACCGTGAGATCGCCCGCGATTCACAGACCATGCTCGAAGCCATGGCCGATTTCGCCTCCATTTCGCTGGTCAATGCGCGTTTGTTCCGCGCTTTGGAACACAGCGCCGAGACCGCCCGTACAAATGAAAAGCAGCGCCATGCAGCATTGGAGCAGGTGCGCAGCAACATCCGCAATGAAATTCAAGCTGCTGGTTATCCGCTCAACCTTGTGTTGACAGAGTCCCCGGGGCCGCTTAACCCCGAACAGAAGAAAGCTCTCGAACAAGTTCAGGTTGCATTGCAACGCCTTGTAAGTTCCTCCGAGAAAACAACCATCCCAAACAGGTAACAGGCAGCATATGGCAAAACAAGACCTGATCTTATTAGCGTTGGATCCATCTCCCATTTTGGGATTAATGGAGCGCACCCTGCATTCGGCTGGTTTTGAAGTGGCGATCGCAAGTGATTTGATCGGTTTAAATAAATCGATGCATGAAGCCATCCCATCTTTGATGATTGTCGGTGAAAAGTTTGCCGAACAGAGCGGCTTTACTATTGCAAAAGAATTACTCGAACGCTTTCCCACCCTGCCGATCATTTTTTATGCCGAACAGGACACGACTGGCTTTGCAAAGACCGCGTTAAAGATGGGGCTCAGCGGTTATCTTTATCCACCGCTCAAGGTGTCTGATATCACCGAAGAAGTTCAAAGAAGCCTCGACCGTTCCAGCAAACTGGGTGATTGGCTGCGCCGTGAGGTTCGCCGCACCACGTCCTCGCTGACCGAACGAGCAAAACTTTCTGAAAGCGAACGCTCCAAGCTGGATGCGATCATCGCCAACATTCAAGACGGTGTGATCGTGCTGGATGATAAAAAGAGCATTTTGCTTGCTAACCATGCCATTTACGACATTTTCAATTTGGACGGCAAGGAAATCACCGGCAGGCCTCTGGACGAAATGATCAAAAATGCAGACTTGCAGGCGCTGCTTATCCGCGCCGGCGATGGACCCTTGAAATACCATGAGATCAACTTTGACGATGGTCGCGTATTCAACGCGCAATACACGCCCATTCCGAGAATTGGTGCAGCCGTTACCATGCAGGATATTTCCTACCTCAAGGAACTGGACCGTCTGAAGAGCGACTTTATCCACACGGTTTCGCATGACCTGCGCTCCCCGCTGACCTCGATCCTGGGGTATACAGAATTGGTCGAGCGCACCGGTCCGCTGAATGCCAATCAGTTGGAATTTTTGCACCGCCTGCAGGGTAGTATTCACCACATCACGACCCTGATCAATGACCTGCTCGATCTTGGCCGTCTTGAAGCTGGGTTCGATACGCGCCGAGAGGCCGTGCAACTTGAAGGTGTGCTGCATTATTCCCTGGATATGTTCGATGGCCAGTTGAAGAAGAAGAAGATCATCCTCAACACCGATATCACTCCAGACCTGCATCCGTTGCGGGCAAATCCCATCCGCATCCGCCAGATGCTGGATAACCTGATCGGCAACGCCATCAAATACACGCCAGATGGCGGACGCATCGGCATCAGTATGTCCATGCAGGATGACCAGGTGATCTTAAAGGTGGAGGATACCGGCTATGGAATCCCGCCTGACGAGCAGGGACGAGTGTTTGAAAAGTTTTACCGCGCCACCAATGCAGTGGAAGACATCGAAGGCTCCGGTCTGGGGTTGGCGATCGTTAAATCCATTGTGGACAGTCATCAAGGCCGTGTATGGGTGGAATCAGTAGTAGGGAAGGGTTCAACCTTTATCGTGCTTCTCCCTGCACACGAATAAAAAAACAATATAACCACTTAAAAATGTTGCCGCCGGTAAAAACCGGCGGCAACTTTCGCCAAAGGAGGAGACAAGAAAGGTATTTTGGAGGTGTCTATGTTCCGTCTCCGTCTTTATAATAGTGCACTTCTTTTTTTTCAACCATTCACGAATGTCATGTTATGGTTGTGACAAACTTCACAAATATTTCACAGGCTGTCAAGAAAAAGTCTTGCCTGTGAAATGGCTTCTTCCACATTTTCGTAGGCTTGCACACTCAACCTGGGGTCTGGATTTCCACTGATCATTTTCGACACTTTTCGACCTTTTTGAGAGATGCATAACACAGGCTTGCCGATGTTCAAGGCAAAGCTGATCTCATAACCCACTCCATGTGATGGCGTGCCAACTTCCGCGATCAGCGCATCGCAGTTCTTTATCCAATTCACATCCCGTTCATAAACATCCTGCGGAGTGAGCAGGCGTTCCTTTTCCATTACTTCAGATCGAACCAGATGCGATGTGGGAATTTCATGTCCGTCTTTTACCAGCGCGGCCACGATCTCCTGATAGGCTGATTCGAATTCGCGCCCGCCTGTGATGGAGCATGCGAAATATATGTTCATTTGTCCTTGTTTGGCAGGCGGGAAAGGATCGATGCGTTGCGTTTTTGATGTGCAGGGACAGGGCCGGTGCTCGAGCGCATGCTGTCCATTTCCGAGCTGAATTTCATCCAGTCATCCACCAGGATCACAAAATGCGGTGATTTATCCTTGAAGAATAATGGGGAGAGGAACAACCGCAATTGAGCCTGCGACATAGGGTAGGCATTCAATTCGAGCACGAGCGCGGTCATTTTCGCCAGAGGCTGAATGATCTCAGCCCGCCAGTTTGAAACACTGCCGGGTGGGAACAATGCGCCCATATTCGATGACGATGCACGCCGAATTCTTTTATATGAAATATTAAGCCGTAAAAATGGGGTGACCAAACGAAGATGATCGCTGAAAGGCTGCACATAGGCGCTCTTGCGCATGAGCCACATCGAAAGACCAATAAAGACATTCAGGCCGCCAATGCTGGCGAGGGTAAGCCAGCGCCATTGATCCATTCCGCGGCTGTATACTGCCCAGGCCAAGGCCAGCAGGGCGAGACCCAATGTGAAAATCGCCGTCCACCAGCGACTCATCATATGAGTGTAGACTACAAGAGGGTAGCGACGTCCGCCTTTTGCTTTTGCCATGCGATGATTCCGAATCTCTATTTAATCTGTGGGCTGGTCGTTGTTTAATTGGGCACTCAGCTTGCTGATGGCTTGAGTGAGATGTTCACCGCGCAGGCTAAAGGTGATGTCGCCGCGCGTTTTTTCGATGATGCTGCGCGCAAGGTCGGTCTGGCGGCGCAGGCCATTGGTAATCGCATCGGGATAATCCATGGTAACCAGTATGGAGTAGATCTCGTCCATGTAACTCAGCAGGCGTTCGGCTTCGGGTGAATATCCGTGACGGAGAATATCCAGGATGCGGCGACGCAATTCACCGACGACTTCCGCCAACCCGTTGAGAAATGTCGAGGGTTCAACGACCAGTTCTTCGGGAGTCTGAAGCGGTTCATTCCTGATCAAGGCGCAGGTGACATTGGCTTCCACAAATTCCTTGAGTGCGTCCTGTGTGTATCCCGCGTAAAAAAGATCGGGGTATGCCGCGAGGGAGGCGCGCAGGGTATCTGCGAGCTGACGCGCTTCCTGTAACTGAGCGTTCATTGCATCGGCTTCGTCACGATGCACGGCGCGGATGGCGAGGGAGCAGGCGCGGGTAAGCTGGCGCGCCTGTGCAAGGGCATGGTCACGTGCGGATGTACGCGCGTCAAAGACCTTTCGAATTCCGTCTGTGATCTGTTCTAGCTTATGCATGTTGCCTACGGTTCTTTTGGGGGTTCGGGGGGCTGTTGAAAGGGACGAAAGAGATTATCGGCGAGAGAGTTGTTGGAGGGGATGGCGATCTCGCCAAAGGCGGTTTCGTAGCGGGCGATATTTTCGGTGAGAGCCCGAACGAGCAGTTTGGCGCTGAGCGGGGTCATCACCACACGTGATTTGATCTTGGCGCGCGGCTCGCCAGGGAGGAGATGGGCGAAGTCAAGAACGATATCGGCCGGGGAATGGGCAATGCGCGCGAGGTTGGCGTAAACAAGCTCAAGGTCGGCGGGAAGTTCGAGGATCGGGCCTGTGGATTTTGGAGGAATTGGGGGAGTGGTCATGGAAGTATCCAAATGGGAGGCAGGTCGCTGGCTGACCTGCCTCCGTTGATTCGGTTAGAACGGAATGTCGTCTTCGGGGGGAAGCTCGGCCATTTCCATGCCGCCACCGCCCGCAACTGGACCACCTTCGTGGGTTTCACCGCGTGATGAAAGGAAGCGTACGGTGGATGCTGTGACTTCAAATGAGGTACCGGCGGAGCCGTCTTGTTTGGTGTAGATCCGTGGGCTGCCGGTGTTTTTGTCCGGCGTCAGACGTCCTTCGACGAGCACTTTGGAGCCTTTCTTGACGTACTGGTTGCAGACCTCGGCGGTTTTACCCCATGTAGAAACGCGGAACCAGATGGTTTCCTTCACTTGTTCGCCGTTCCCGGCGGTATACTGGCGGCTTGTGGCAACTGAAAACGAAGTGACCGCCTGACCTGATGGCGTATAACGCATTTCAGGATCCTTGCCTACATTGCCTACGATGATAATAGTGTGATACATGGGGGGAAGCTCCTTGTGGGTTTAGGTACCCGCCGAACTTCGGCGGGGAAAATAAGACAGTTCGTATTGTACTCGTACTTGCATGATTTGTTAACGAATGGATGCTTTTGGACATAAAAGATGATAACTGGTAAGATAAACGGACTCATATGTTATCTATATTAAACAGCTCAGCCATTGGTAATTTATCCATCTAGCCAAGGAGAAAAAATGAAACTCAGCCTTAAACACTATGTGATTATCCTGGGAAGCCTGCTGGCTGCCTACTTTCATCTGGTTCTCTTTCCCGATATTGGTTTCACCTTGAATGGATTGGGCTACCTCGGTCTGCTCGGTGCTTATTTTTACCGATTCCCTTCTTTCAGCAGCGACACAAACTGGTCTGGTGGGGATTGGTCGGCTACACCCTGCTGACCATTGTCCTGTGGGCGATCATGGGAAACAAGCAGTTCGTGGCGGGCACGACCAGCGCGATCGGATATTATGCCAAGGCAGCCGAAGTGCTTTTGCTGGCCGGCTTGTGGGCTGATAAGCCGAAATAACCACGGCGACCATCACAAATAAAAAGCAACGTGATAAGCAAGACTGTCATGTTGCTTTTTGATTTTTCAGTAAAGTCTAATTTCTTAACGGTAATAATGCAGCATGGAATGGCAAATCGAATATATTTTGGATGAGCATATCATCTATGTGAAAACAAATGGGTCAGTGACCGCTGAGGTTGCGAACCTAATGGTGAAAGAGATCGTCGAGGCGGCGGCCTGTCATCAATGCGACCGTCAGATCGTAGACCATCGCAATTCTATTTTTGCGTTTAGCCTGTTCGAATTCTATGAACGCCCTGAGGTCAACATGCGAATCGGGATCTCACGCAAATGGAAGATCGCCATGGTCTTTAGAGAATTGAACGAGAATACATTGTTTATGGAAACCGTATTCCGTAACCGCGGTTATGACTTTCACCAGTTCGATGACATTGAAAAGGCCAGAACCTGGGTTCTGGGTAAATAAAAAAGAAGGCCTATGCGCCTTCTTTTTATTTTTATGCGTCTGTACGGGCGAGCCTTCTCATTGCCACCATTTGACGGAGATGGTCCACTTCGTGGGCGAGCATGAGCAGGACCCAGGTCTTGTAGTTGCACACACCGAAAGCGGAGTTGACTTCGGTCTTCTCTGGGTCGTGTAGATTGCGTGTTTGTTCAATAATGGCGTGGATGCGCTCTGTGGCCGCCGCCAACCCCACGTGCAGGTCGTTGGCTGACACATTTTGTTTTGCGCCTTCGCCAAATCCGCGTGCGGCTTCGACGATGTGCGGAAGCTGGCTTGTTGAAATATCCAGTAGTTTATTGTGATAAAAACCCTGGGTGTGGATGAGGTGGGTGACTGATTCGCTGATGGACCAAAGCGAATGTGCCGGTGAGGAGTATGCCACCTGGGCATCGGTCAACGGAATCAGGTTTTCCTCAGTGCGTTCGCGCGTGTAATAAAAAGTGTCAATGATCTCATCAAGCGAAAACCGCGAAGCTGCTTCCAGCCAGGTGATTTCCTTGGTGAACGCAGAAAGTAAAAGGGGATTTAATACTTCAGAAGTAATCATATGTGCTGCAATTGTATCCCGATTCTGCTTGAATCCACCTTAAGTACCAGGAACTTTTTAGGCTCTTTCATCGTTCCTGAGGGGCAAAGAAACTTGAGAGGTGCAACATGAAACTATCAAACAATATGATTCTTATTATTTTCGGGATTTTAGCCCTTGGAATTATGGCTATTGTTCCCCTTACACTTGTAGCGGCACAGGTTTTGAATCCAAAACCAGATGTCGATCCACAGGCGACGATACAGGCGATGGTTACACAAGCCCTCGGCGCAATGACACCTACACCAACTTCGACCCCGCTTCCGCCTACGCCTGCGCCGATCTATATTCCGGTAACAGTCACCCCTGTCCCCACTTCCACAGCGGCACCGACCAGTGTCCCTGTCACCTATTGTGACTGGGTGGCGTTCATCAAGGATGTGACCGTTCCCGATGGGTCCGCGTTTAATGTAAATGAATCATTCACCAAAACCTGGCGATTGAAGAACCGCGGAACCTGCACATGGACACCGGATTATATGCTGGTCTTTTCCAGCGGCTCACAAATGGGCGGTACCACCAGTGTACGCCTTCCATATAATGTGGCTCCCGGACAGAGCGTGGATGTCTCTGTTCTGCTCACCGCTCCATCAACCCCTGGTGAATATTCCGGGTACTGGATGCTGCGTACGCCCTCCGGTGCATTGTTCGGCTCCGGCGATAAGGCAAATGTTCCTTTCTATGTGAGCATCAAAGTGAGGCAGCCGCAGCTTTCACATGGCACTGTTGGAGGCAACCTATGCTATCCGAGCGAATTCAACCCGCCGATGACCCTTTACTTTGAAAATGCAAATACGGGTGAAAGAATCCAGTTTGCCATTCCGGAGAACGAGATGGTTTACAGCGTCCTGCTCCCTGTCGGTAGATATTATGCCTATGCCTGGGCGCCCGGTTACAACCTGGAAGGTGCATATACAGAGACGAGCGGCCTGATGAAGATTTTCAGTGTTGAGGCCGGTATGACCACCCCATTTATCAACCTGTGCGATTGGAGTCCGTATCCGCATGCGCGTGGATGATCCATTAGAAAAAAGACGACCGATATCGGTCGTCTTTTTGTTTATCCGATTTCATAGGAATACAGAATAGTTTCCATCTCCTGCGGGGTGAGTCCGCCGTGATGACCGTAGAAGTTCTGCTCAAATTTATCTTTTTCGTACCACCAGACGGATTCATAACGATAAGACAAAATGACCAGATTTCCGACACGTTCCAGAAAGCGGGCTGAGATCTCTTTGCCAAAGTACCCTTCTGCGATGAGCGTTTCAGTTTTGACGACATCCGCCCTGCCTTCCAATCTTCTGGCAAGGAAGTCTTGCGCTTCATCCAGAAATCCATCCTTAATATAGAGGAACATGTCACGCGCCGAGCCAGCAGGGACGATCAAATGGTCTTTACGATTCCGTTTGATGAAACGTTGAACGCCTTCAAAGTTTGGATTTGTATTCAGGAAGGTCGTGGTCTTTGGGTCGATCTCACACATACCGTGATCGGCTGTCATGAGGAATAGGATTTTCTTTTTTCCTTTGAAAATGCGCTCGAAATAATGTTCCATCATCAGCAGGAAGGTTTGGATTTCTGCTTCGGTTTGCGGAGCATTTGGTCCATATTCGTGGCCCAGTGCGTCGATCTTGTCGAAATACAAATGGATGTAGGTGGGTTTTTCTTGTTTTTCCAGCAATAGGCCCACATTTACGAGGGCTTCTGAAAGTGTCTTGAAGGAAAGTATTTCGGAACCCTTCATGACGACCTTCGAATATGTGGAAGGGGTGTAGTCACGCAGTCCAAAGTTGAATGATTCCACGCCCATCTGTTTTAATTCAGGATACAAAACCCCAGTTGGGTAAAGTTTTTCGGGGTTTATCTTTGCGGAGCCCAGGCTTTCGCGTTCCCTTGTGCCCGCATATGAAAATAACAACGGAGTAACGATCCGATCCACCAGCGGCTCGTAGTATTGCCATTCAAATACGCCGCTCTGGCCAACGGGCAGACCCGTATGCATAGTGGTGACGTGTGCTGCGGTGGTGGACGGGAATTGCGAAGTCAGTTTTTCGATCTTCCCATGTTTCTCGATCCGTTTGATGAATGGGTCATCCTGAAAACGTTCGTAGAAACGCCAGCCGAAGGCATCAATGAAGAACATGACAACCGCGTCGTATTTCTTAGAGGCGAATGCTTCCTTGATCCGATTTGGGGTCCCCGCAAAGCCGCCTGAATCATAACGAGGTTTGACGAATGTTTTGTTCATTAACTTGCCTTTCGTGAGCTTGTTTCCAATGCATGGGTGCGTCGCGCACTCTGTTTTATTCAAAAATGAATTTGGTCGGGTTCTCGAAGAATTTTGTCCATGCCAGGCATTGACGCGGAGTGAAGACGTATAGGCCGCCTTCATCCCATTGATCGGGCTTCGGGGCGTAGCCGTCGGATTCGTATTTGGCGCAGTAGGCTGCCGATAGTCGCTGGGCCAGTTCGAGGTCGGGTTTGGATGCGGGGATTGAGGTCCCTTCCATGATGACTACGTCGTTGCCGCTTTCGAGGTGCAGGGTCGTGTTTGGATTCTTTTCCAAATTTCGGGCGTGACGTGTTTCGGGGCTGCCATCGTAATATAGTTTGCCATCCAGAAATGCGCCCCAGCGCGGGACGACATGCGGGCGGCCATCAGGGTAGACCGTGCACAGCCAGTAGTTAATGGATTCGGTCAATCGCTTTTCAACATGTTCCCAGGGCACTTCGGAAATGGGATTGTCAACGTAACCCTTTGGGAGTTTGGGGCGTGATATTGTTGGCATGTTATTTTCCTAAAGCCTGTTTTACAGCGGCGTAAACATCTACAACGCCATAACCGAAGGCGTTGCTCGGATTGCTTCCAGTAAAACAGCCAGCAGACGTATCGCCGGTGAATGGCTGGGCGGTGTCGATGATGAGTTGTTCGGTCGCGTCGATATCGCCGATCAATTCAGGTTGTGCCGACCAGATCAACGCCACCACGCCCACGATATGTGGTCCTGCCATCGAAGTGCCGCTGAATTCGGCATAGGTTCCCTCGGGGGTGGATGAAAGGATATTCACACCCGGCGCGACGATGTCAGGCTTTGTGCGTCCTGAGTCATCGGCGGTGACGGGCCCACGGCTGCTGAAATCGGCCATGTTACCGAGAATATCAATGGCGCCGACCGAAAAGACCGAATCATATAACGAGAGCGGCGATTCAACCGTTTCGCAGTTGGGTCCATCGTTGCCTGTGGAAACCACTACGAAGATGCCTGCATCTCTCAAGTTGTTTGCTGCATACAACAGCGCGTTTGGGTCACAGCCTTCGATGGATGGACAACCCCAGGAATTGTTTAACACATGCGCAGCTTTGGTTGGGTCGCCGTCTTTCAACGGGTTGCCGCCATGCGGAAAAGGCGCCAGCATGAATTGCATGCAATCGAGATACAGCGCAGGGTTGGCAAGATTGCGGTCCAAATTTACACAGCCGATCCATTGCGCGCCGGGCGCAACACCGATTCCATTTGTGCCGAGGATCGTGCCTGTGGTGTGTGTGCCGTGCCCGCCTTCATCGTTGGGGGAGGTTGTGTCATCCCACGGATCGAACCAGTTATAGTCATCGCCTTTGTTGAAGCCGCGATACTGTTCGCGGATGGCGGGGTGATTCCCGTCGACGCCTGAATCAGATTGACCGACCACGATGCCTTCGCCGGTGACGCCGAATTCATTCCACACTTTATCCGCGCCGATCATGGCGATGTTCCATTGTATATTCGCTTCCACATCGGTGGCACCGCCAAAGGCGGGAAAATCTTCAGGGACAGCACGCAGGCGTGGGCTGGGGATGACGCGATCCACTTCGGGACGGGTCATCAAATAGAGTCGCGTCAATGTTCCGCCGCGTACCTCCATCGCGTTTTCCAAATAATACGGTGTGTATTCCACGCCCGCCTTGTCGAAGAAATTGCGCAGCTCAGCCTGTGTTTCGTTGGCATGCGAAGTCAATATTTCGTAGGCCGCATTCAAACGATCGTCGCGGTTTTCGATCTTCGCCACAGATGAAATATCCGCCTGATCTTTCAGGATGACAAAGAGGCGGTCGCCATAATTTCCTGGATTTCCAAACATGAAAAATACTGCGGCGACAATGAGCCACATGACGCCAGCGCCAGCCCATCCGATCGCCCGCTTCGTTACGGACCGTGTACTGGTCGCTGTTGCGAAGCGCAGAATCAGCGCGACGATGCTGGTGCCCCACCCGATCAAAATGACGATGCCGCCTGCCTTTACAGCCAGGCCTGCAATGTCACCGAGCACAGCCGTCAACTCGGTCGGGTCGAACATGGACAGGGTTGCAAATGTGAGTAGTCCAGCCGCAGCGCCTGCCGCAAGTTTTGAAGGCATGACCGCCGCAATCGCAAATGCGAACGCTGGCAGAACAGCAAGCAAAAGCAATTGTGAACCGTCATACCCAATGGATGCGCCAAGCAGTGACAGCACCGCACCGATGCCCACTCCATCCAAAAGGATGTTGTCAGTGGTCGATTCCATCAACGTGGCGGCAAGCAAACCAAATGCAACTCCCGCGAACAGGCTTGCGACGATATCGCCGATCGAGCCGAATGAACCATAAGCCGCAAACGGGATCACACCAACGCCTGCCACAACCAAACCGAACGGCAATGACGGACGGTCCCATTTGATTTTGTTTTTGCGAAGAAGGATGATAATGCCTGCGCCGATGACGCAGAGAATGAACTGTATGATCGAGCCCAACTGGTCATTGTTGGGGCCGATCATACGCAGGATCAACGCAGGGAACGCCATTACAGATGCGCCGAACAACCCAGCATACACAGATTTGAAGCGGTCATCCTTGGTGAAGCGCCATAAAACGGCAGTCAGGCCTGTCATGAAAACGGCCTGGATCAATAAACCAATAAGACCCGCCCAGGCAAGGTCTTTTACGCTGGATGAAATGATCGCACTTTGCTCGGTGGACCATACGATGAAATGATACATGAACAGGCAGAACGGCATCGGCAGCGCAATGAACAGGAACAAGATCAACGCGCCCGTGGAGCGGTTTTGCGGTTCGACGATTTGTGGTTCGATTTCGATTGGAGGGGTTTCTTCGGTCATGGAATTCTCCTTTTATTTTATATGTCACCCTGAGCGGTAGCGAAGGGTGACATGCGAAAGTCCAAATATTAATCTTCAGGCGCCTGTGGAACCAACGCCTCAGGCCCATGTGGGTGAACATTGAAAACCTTGAATCCCCACTGCACCGCTGGCCCGACCAGAATGGCATAAACCAGTGTGCCGATCCCAACGGGGCCGCCCAGCAACCAGCCGATGGTCACCACGGTCACTTCGACGATGGCGCGCGCCACGCGGATGCTAATTCCCGTGGTGCGTTTGATCGCCAGCATCATGCTATCTCGCGGACCTGCCCCAGCATCCACGCCGATGTAGATGGCGCTTGCAATTCCCATCAGAAAGATCGCCAGTAGAAGCATCCCGCTTTGTAAAAACAAGTTATCTTTTACAGATGGAATGATGGAAAGCCACAAATCTTCCCAGGGGCCGATGGAAAGAATATTTCCCAGTGTGCCCCAGCCAATCTTCTCACGCATGATCAATGCTCCCGAAAGCACCATAAAGCCCATCAATACGGTCATCGTGCCGATGGAAATTCCGAGCTTGTGAGCCAGAGCCACTTCCAACACGGCCCAGGCGCTTGTGCCCAGATTGCCCTGGATCATCAAGACAATGGCAAGGCCAAACATCATGAAGCCGATCTCGATACGAATAAAATCACGGATAAACGTGTTCCAGCGTATGGGTTTGAGTATGTTTTTGAAAAATTGTTTCATTTTAGGATGATACCATGATGTGATAAACTCGCCGCATGACACAAATAATCGAAGCTCAACGTGATCGATTCACCATTAGTACCGACCCCGCGCGGCTGGATCTTGACGCCATCCTCGATTTTTTCACCCGCGCCTACTGGACAAAAGGCCGTCCGCCTGAACGCACGAAACGCGCCATTGAGAATTCACTGGTTTTCGGTGTGTATGAAGGTGTGAAACAGATCGGCATTGCCCGCGTTGTCAGCGATTTTTCCATATTTGCCTACCTTTGCGATGTATTCATTCATGAAGACTATCGCGCCCACGGACTCGGCAAATGGCTGATCGAAACCGTTATGGCGCATCCCGACCTGCAAGGCGTCCGCCGCTGGACTTTGGTCACACGCGATGCGCATGGGTTGTACAAGCAATATGGTTTTGATTCGCTCACGAATCCCGACGGCTGGATGGAAGTGATTCGGCCATTTCCGGGCGAGTAGTAAGGGCGCGGATTTTAGTCCGCGCGAGAAAAAGCGAGATAAACCTCGCGACACCGGCCGCATTGCTTTTGGTACAATCCTGCCCATGAAAATAAAAAACTGGCAATTTTGGCTAGGGGTGCTGATCAGTGTCATATTCATTTGGCTTTCCCTGCGCGGACTCAAACTCAATGAATTTTGGGGCACGGTTCAAAAGGCAAATTATCTCTGGTTGATCCCAGGCGTTGGCGTGTATTTCATCGGTGTGTGGGTACGGGCCTGGCGCTGGCATTATCTGTTGAAACCCATCAAGGAAATCCCCACGAAAACCATGTTTCCCATTACGACCATCGGGTACATGGGCAACAATATCTATCCTGCGCGCGCGGGCGAAGTACTGCGTGCCGTTATTTTAAAAAGAAAAGAAGGCGTTCCCGTTTCAGCATCACTGGCGACCATTATCGTGGAGCGCATTTTCGACGGCGTGGTGATGCTGGCGTTCGTTTTTGTCAATTTGTCTGAGCTTGCCAAATTGACGAGCGCATCGGGTTTCGTGGGCAATATTCAACAGGTGGCGATCATTGGCACCGGAGTTTTCCTCGGCGCATTGCTCGTCTTTTTGCTGGCGGCGATGTTCCCGCATACCACCGCAAAGATCGGCTTGTGGATAATCGAACGGCTGACCCCAAAACGCCTGCACACGAAGATCATCGGCGTCATGAATAAATTTTTGGATGGACTCGCTTCGCTGCGGTCTCCTCTTAACGTGTTGATGGTCTTCCTTACCTCGGTCATCATCTGGTTGTTAGAGACGGGCAAGTACTGGTTCGTGATGCACGCGTTCGATTTCAACGTTTCATTTTTTGCGCTGATGTTGATGAACGGTATCGTCAATCTCGCCACCACCATCCCATCTGCACCGGGATACATCGGCACATTCGACGCGCCCGGTATTGCAGTGCTGACCGCCTACGGCGTGGATCAAGCCACGGCAGCGGGATACACACTTACTTTACATGTTGCATTGTGGCTGCCTGTCACATTGCTTGGTGCATATTTTATGGCGCGCGAAGGGTTGAAGTGGAGCGATTCCTTGAGAGAAGAAACAAAAGAGTAAACAATTTCTCCGATCAGGCTTGAGTTATACTTAAAACATCGTTTATGAGGTGTTTTGGCGCTTGTTGCATAAACAGTCAATTTTGAAAGAAATAATGACTGTTTACGCGGCGAGAGTAAGGCAGAAAATGACTCAAACCAACAATCCCCAAAAAGACAAGCTGCGTGTGCTCATCGCCGACGATTTTCAGGAAACGAGGCGTAATACCCGCCTGATGATATCCACACTTGATAATGTGGAAGTGGTGGCCATTGCATCCAATGGCGTGCAGGCGGTTGAGATGACACAGGAACATCGTCCGGATATTGTGATTCTGGATGTCAATATGCCTGAAATGGATGGGTTGACGGCGTTCAAACACATTGTTCAGGAATATCCAGGTACGGGTTGTATTATCATATCTGCAGAAAAAAGCCCTGCAACGGTAAGTGCAGCCATGTCCATCGGGATTCATGAGTATCTGGTCAAGCCATTTCTTGTCGAAGAACTGGAAGCATCTATTAATCGTGTGATTGAAAACTTGCGGGAGACCCGTCAGAAGATCGCCAAGTTCAATAAGGCAAACACGAACAATCTAGTGTACCTTGAGCAATTGGCTCACGAATATTTAAAAGAAGGTCGCACGGATAATCAGGCTACACAGATCTTCGAGCGTCTGGCGGAGTATCCGCAATGTGATACGCGCTGGCTGGAGACCCTTGCCATGATGTATGCGATTCGGCGGGAATGGAGCAAGCTAAAAGCTCTCGCAGAAAGACTGGAACATAGGACAAGCGGTCATAATAAGTAACTGGATATTGCCGCTGATTGGCAGTATATGTAATTTCAATTTTTGGAGCGTTGATGAAGATCGCAATTATTGGAGCAGGATACGGCGGCATGGTTGCCGCATGGGATTTGAAAAAAGCGGGTCATGATGTGACCATTTTTGAATCTGCCGAATACGCAGGCGGACTGGCCAGCGGTTTCAAAGAACCGCATTGGGATTGGTCGGTGGAGAAGTTCTATCACCACTGGTTTCAATCAGACAGCGAAATGCTTGGGCTGATCCGTGAGTTGGGATTGGAAGACAAGGTCCGCTTTCCGCGCCCGTTGACGGTGATGTTGTACAAGAATAAATGGTATCCCTTTGACTCGATTCATCAATGCGTTACTCTTTCCCGGCCTTGGCTGGGGATTGAACAAGATCCGCTTCGGTTTTGTCGGGTTATTTCTGCGTATCACGAACAACTGGCGCGCGCTGGAAAAAGTTACCGCCGATGAGTGGATGATGAAATACGCGGGCAAACAAGTCTATGAGCAGATGTGGAAACCGCTGCTTATCGGTAAATTTGCGTCCTTCTATAAAGATGTCAACATGGCGTGGTTGTGGGCGAGAATGCACGCGCGCACCACGCGCCTCGGCACGTTCGAAGGCGGATTCCAAAAATTTGCCGATCTGTTCGCGGAGAAACTGCGGGAATTAGGAGTCGGGATTCGGCTTGGGGTGGCGGTCAAGTCTATTAAACGGGACCAGATGTCGGGGAGTCTGACCGTGGATGGTGAATCTTTCGACAAGGTTCTTGTTACGTCGTCGCCGAGCCTGATGGCAAAATTGTGCCCCGATCTGCCTGAAAGTTATTTGAAGGGGTTGCTGGAATTGAAGTCGATGGGCGCGGTGGTGATGACGCTTTCGCTCAAGCATTCGCTTTCAAAAGAAGGCTATTACTGGTTCAACGTGCCGAAGGAGGAGGGCTATCCGTTTTTGGCGCTGGTGGAGCATACGAATTTTGTGCCGAAGGAAAATTTCGGCGGCGATCACATTGTGTATGCGGGTGATTACCTTGAACTTGGTCACGAATATTTTTCGATGAGCGATGAGCAATTGCTCGAAAGATTCATTCCTGCGTTTCAAAAATTCAACCCCGAGTTTTCGCGCGATTGGGTAAAGAAGATCTGGGTTCATAAGACCAATTATGCCCAGCCCGTGCCGCTGGTGAATCATTCGAAGAATATCCCTGATATTCAAACGCCCATTGAAGGTTTGTATTTCGCTTCGATGAGTCAGGTGTATCCGTGGGATCGCGGCACGAATTTCGCTGTGGAGATCGGGCGCAAAGCCGCGCGGATGATGAAGTAATTTTGGGGGGAGTTTAATAAACGTCCCGAAAGGTTTTAATCACGGCAATCAAGTTTTTGCAGGAAACCTTCGGGACGATGTTGAAATCTCAGCAAAAAAGAGACCCTCCATGTGGCTCTATCTTCTTCAAGGCATTGGCTTCGGATTCGCCGCCGCATTCCAGCCTGGGTCATTCCAAACCTATCTCATTTCGCAAACGCTCACGCGCGGTTGGAAGCACACCCTGCCCGCCGCGCTTGCGCCGCTCATCAGTGATGGGCCGATCATTTTGTTGTGTGTGCTGGTGCTCAGCCAGGTGCCCATATGGATGCAGCGCGGACTGTATATCGCAGGCGGGTTGTTCATTATTTATCTTGCCTATGGCACCTACAGATCGTGGAAGAATTTCGATGCGACCGCCCAAACCGTCCACACTGGTGATGTTCAGCAAAGTGTTCTCAAAGCTGCGATGATGAATGCGCTCAATCCCAATCCCTACATTTTCTGGACGCTGGTGACAGGCCCCATTTTGTTGAGCGGCTGGCGTCAATCGCCGATCATCGGCATTGGCTTTCTCGGTGCGTTTTATCTCACCTTGATCGCGGGGCTGGCTGCCATTATTCTGATCTTCGGTTTCACGCAAAAGCTGGGACCCAAATTCAGCCGCGCGATGCTGGGCGTTTCAGCAATTGCCTTATTTTGTTTTGGCGTTTATCAATTGTGGCTGGGCTTATTTCCAAGTTGATCACAAGGAGACAACATGAATATCGTTCTTGTCCATGTGCATGTCAAGCCTGAGTTCGTTGAGGCCTTCAAGCAGGCGAGCATTGAGAATGCATCCAACAGTGTGAAGGAGGATGGCATTGCACGTTTCGATGTCATTCAGCAAAACGACGACCTGACCCGCTTCATTCTTGTCGAAGTGTATAAAACCGCCGAAGCCTCCGCCGCGCATAAGGAAACCGCGCATTATGCCAAATGGCGCGATACCGTCGCAGAGATGATGGCCGAACCGCGGCAGGGAATTAAGTATACGAATATTTTCCCAGAGTAAGATATGTCTGCTTTTGAATTCGCCACTGCAAATCGAATCATTTTCGGGGCGGGGAAATTAAGTGAACTTGGCAGCCAGGTCAAGGGTCGTGCGAAGCGTCTGCTTTTGGTGCGGGGAAATTCTTCGGATGCGATTCCGCGTGTGAGGGAGATTCTCTCTGCACAGGGAATCCTATTCGATGAATTTGCGCTTCACGGCGAGCCGACAGTTGCCACGGCCTCCGAAGGAGTTGACCTTGCGCTTCAACACGGCGCGGACATGGTCATTGCATTGGGCGGCGGAAGTGTGCTCGACGCGGGCAAAGCCATTTCGGCACTGACGACGAATCGCGGCGATGTATTTGATTACCTCGAAGTGATCGGCAAAGGACAGCCGCTGGTGAATGCGCCGCTGCCTTTCATCGCCATCCCAACCACGGCAGGGACGGGAACTGAAGTGACGCGTAACGCGGTGCTTGGGTCGCCTGCACATGGGGTGAAGGTGAGTCTGCGCAGCCCGATGATGCTGCCATCGCTTGCGCTTGTTGACCCTGAGTTGACGTATTCACTGCCGCCTGCGATTACTGCGAGTTCTGGTTTGGATGCGTTGACGCAGTTGATCGAGCCTTTCGTTTCTGTGAAATCCAACCCACTGACCGATGCGATTTGCCGCGAAGGGATTCGCCGTGCGGCGAAATCATTGCGGCGTGTGTATCACAATAGCGTAGATGGTGCGGCGCGTGAAGATATGTCGCTGGCGAGTTTGTTCGGCGGGATGGCACTGGCGAATGCCGCGCTCGGCGCCGTACATGGATTCGCAGGTCCGCTGGGCGGAATGTTGAATGTGCCGCATGGAGCGATCTGTGCGAAGTTATTACCCTTGGTGATGGAATCGAATCTCAAGGCATTGGAGAGTCGGCATGCAGGTCATGTGGCGATTGGGCGATTTACCGAAATTGCGCGAATGGTGACAGAAAACGATTCCGCTTCTGCGTGGGACGGTGTGCAGTGGGTGAGTGATCTGGTGCGCGAGTTGAATATTCCGCCGCTTTCGGCGCATGGAATGACTGACGCAGACATCCCTGAAGCTGTACAAAAAACATTGAACGCGAGCAGTTATAAAGGGAATCCGATTCCGCTGAGCGAGGGAGAGTTGCGCAAGATTTTGGAGAAGGCGTTGTAGGGACTTGAAGTTCACATGCTCCTCATGCTATAAAGAATGTATAGGAAAGGAGGAGCCATGTGCAATGGCCACAATCACGGGGCTGGTTGTTCGTGCGGATTTGGTCCGCCGTATCTTGGTCCCGGAAAACCCATTCCAAAGGGGAGGCAGGGTGATCATTTTAGAGGGGTCATTCGAGAACGGAAGCGCGAGAACTGGGCATCCATGGGGGCGGCAAATAAGGAGAAGATCGAGCAAAGTTTGGGGCAATTGAAATTAAGTGCGAGATGGAGGAATGCCATTATGGAGCGTTACTCCAAAGCTGATTTTCCGATCGCATCCTCTGTGTGGAAGGGATATAGTGAAGGCCGCAAACGAAGCGCGGCACAAAGAATGCTGCGGGCTGTGGGGCTGCATCAGAAGATTGTCGAAGAGTTGGAACCCATCCATCTTGAAATCCCGTTGTTCCGCCTTCAGCCGCCCCGCACGGAAAATAGCAGGGTCATTTATCAGGAAAGGCAGATCAAAGAACACGCCTGGGATATTTCGGTCAAGGTGCCTGGGTTTGCCACCGGTGCGGATTTATCCATGTACCTGGAAGGGAAAGGGTTGGTGGAAACTTCCCACAAGGAATGCAAGCAAATTGTCTTCCCGGTGACCATCAGACGCTATCGGGTCGATCTGTTTTTAGGCAATCTCTGCATTGCCAGGAATAAACTGATCACAGAAGCGGGGAATCAGAAAACAGGACAGATTTTCAGCCGTACCATTATCGCCTGTAAAAAATTCATCCCGCCTTCGCCCCAGTCGGAAATGATCGTTGAATATGACCTTTCGAAGGATCGATACGTTAATTCAAAATTCTTCCTTGGCTGGGGGGAAAAGATGCGGCGTAGTGCGGAAGTTACGATCCCGATTCCGGGGATCTCTTCGGGGATTCAGGTTTCAATTTCCATTCAAAGCGATATTCAGCTTGAGTTTGACCTTGAGCCCAGGATCGATTATCAACTTTATCCAACCCCGGAGGGCATTGGCATTAGCTGGAAGATAAGTAAAGGAAGAGCGAAAAGAAAAAATGCCAGGAAAGGCAAGGGCGTCACGCATTTAAAGCAGGGACCGAAGAAGCATGCCTATGTGAAAAAGCATGTTTGATGCAGTGGCTCTTTTATGAAAAACCCGACTCATCGCGAGACGGGTTTTTTGAATCACGGATCACGAAATTAGTCTACCTGCCAATCGATGGTTTTCTTTCTTCGACCATTTTCAGAATGAGATCCTGGATCTCCAACAGGCGGAAGGGTTTGGTGACATATTCATCGGCACCGGCTTCGATGCAGCGCTCGCGGTCTCCGGGCATGGCCAGGGCGGTGACCGCCACCACGGGAACAGAAGCCAGCCGATGGTCCGAAAGGAGGCGCAGACGGCGTGTGGTTTCGAGACCGTCCATCCCCGGCATTTGGATATCCATCAGGACGATATCCGGTTGAACATTGGAAATCTGGGTAAGGAAGTCCACGCCGCTTTTTACGGAGGCTATTTTGAGATTCTGTGTGCTCAGAAAATCGGCGAGCGTGCTAATGTTGATCTCATTGTCATCCACGATCATGACCGTGGCAATGGGAGCCTCTGAACTTATGTTTGGAGTGATGGTCTCTTCATTCGACTTTATCGGCTTTTGAATATGACGCAGTGCGGCTCGCAGGTCTGCCAGGCTAAAGAATTTGACAAGATAGCCATCTGCATGCAGTTCTGCCGCTTTCTGCTTGTCGTCATCCACCGAGGCGATGATGACGGGAATGTGCTGCGTGTTTCGGCTGGCTTTCAATTGCGAGAGCACTTCCCATCCTGAAATTTCAGGCAGATTTATATCGAGAAAGATCACATCCGGTTGCGTTTCGATTGCGCGTTCCACGGCGTCTTTTCCACTGGTGTGCAGGATGGGTGTAATGCCAAGAGAGCGGACATAACGGGCCAGATGTTCCGCATCTGCCATGGTGTCTTCGATGATCAGAACATGATGGAATATCGATTGCCGTGAGTCTTCAAGATCCTTTGCGGTTGAATCTGTTGGCATACAGGGCAGAGTTACCATAAAGCAGCTGCCTTCTCCAGCGGCACTGGTTACTTCGACACTCCCGCCATGTAATTCAACCAGCCGCTGAACGAGCGTCAATCCGAGCCCTGTGCCGCTTTGCTGCCTGGAAAGACTGCTATCCAGTTGAACGAACGGCTGGAAAAGTTTTTTCAGATCTTCTGATGATATGCCGATGCCTTGATCCCATATGGAAATGCGGGCAGTATGATCCTGTTCATTAGCGGTGACATCCAACCCGAGTCTGCCTTCTTCCGGTGTGAATTTGACCGAATTACTGAGCAGGTTGACAAGGATCTGTTTCAACCGCCGCGCATCACCCTTAACGTTGATATTGGCCGGGCTCATCGTGAAATTCACTGCCTGACGTTTTTTCGCCGCCATGCCCTTGGTGAGCTGGATGCTGCTCTGGCATATTTCATCGAGCGAGCAGGCTTCCATTTGCAGTTCGAGTTTCCCAGCCTCGATCTTGGAGACATCCAAAATATCATTGATCAGGTCCAGCAGGTGGCGTCCGCTGGCTTCGATATTGGCGAGCGTATTCTGCTGTTTTTCATTTATTGGGCCGTACACATTTATCTGTAATGCCTCGGAGAGCCCAAGGATGCCAGTCAGCGGAGTGCGCAGTTCATGGCTCATGCTGGCGAGGAATTCATCCTTCATGCGCATGGCGCGTGCCAGTTCGAGGTTTGCATTGCGCAAGGCTGCGTCCGCCGCTTTTTGATTGGTATTATCCAGCACGGTGGAACGGCTCATTATATAGTTGCCCTGCTCGTCATAAATGACGGTGCCATTCACCAAAACTGGGATGATGGTTCCATCTTTATGTACGAATTCGAGTTCAAGGTCTCGCACCCATCCGTGGCGTTTGAATTCGGGAAAGTTTTTCCTGAATTTATCCAGGCTTGCCGCAGTGTGAAAATTCATGATCGGATGTCCGATCATCTCTTCACGGGAATAGCCCAGCATATTCAACTCTGTCTGGTTGATCAGGGTCACGATGCCGTTCGCATCCAGCGAGTGATAGCCTGCAGGGGCGTTTTCGTATAGATCCTGCACTTCAGCGGTACGCTGCTTGACGCGCTCCTCCAATGTACGGTTTAGGTCCTGTAATTCCTGCTGAGCGGTCTTGAGGTCATCGATATCGGTCGAGTTGATCAGAACCTGCGTGACACTCCCCTCTTCATTGTGGATCGGCAAAACAGAAGTGCGATACCAGCGGGGCTTGCCCTGCACGATGCTGATGGATTCATAAACCTGGCCTTCATCATTTTGTATCACCTGTTTTATGCTTTCCATTTGTTTGGATGCAACCGTTTCCGGGAACAATTCATACATGGTTTTGCCGACCAGCTGATCGGTACTTCTACCCATTTGCCCGGCGGCCGTGTCGTTCATGTAAAGGAATTTTCCCTCACCATCCACACTGGCAACGACATTGTCAAGGCTTTCTATCAATACGCGATATTTCTCCTCGCTCTCGCGCAGGGCGTTCTCGGCTTTTTTACGCTCGGTAATATCGCGCCCATAAATTGCGACACGCCTGACCTGTCCATCGTTGTCAAAGATCGGATAGATGCTGTTTTCGAGCCAGATGTCAAGCCGCTTATCCTCGAAGATGACAGGCTTCCTCTCGTTGAAGACAATGTTCAGTTGCTTTTTTCTGGTTTTGGCAGTCTCCGGCGGAATAAGCGCATACATGTTTGTACCGATGATCTCTTCAACCTGCCTTCCAAGGCGGGCGGCGGTCGTCTCGTTGGAGGCAAGGATATTTCCATTGAAATCCATCAGAAATACCGATTCAGTGGAGGCATTCAAGATCGCCTGGGCGGTCTCATTGCTGTCGCGCAGAGCTTCCTCCGCCTGTTTGCGTTCGTTCAATTCGACCAGCATTTGAGTGTAGAGCATTGCATTCTGCTCGGCAGATGCGATATGCAGTGACAGCGATTCCAATAACTTTAACTGATTCTCGGTATAGGCATTCTGACGGTAACTCGCGATCTGGATCACCCCGCTGACCCTGCCACCGGATTTGAGCGGAACAATCAACGCCGAGCGCGTAACTTCATCTTCAGGTGGGTCGTCATGTACAATTTCATTGGTTTCGGCATCCACCTGATAAACATTTTTCGTGTTCTTTAGAAGTGTTTGATAATCATTGACGATCATGGCCTTGCCTGTGCGAATGACAAGGCTTTGTGTGCCTTTGCCTTCCTCCTCAAGCGGAATGGACGGAAATTCGCTGACATCCAGCCATTTGTTTTCCATCCAATAAGCGCGGCAGGTGATCACCTGTGTTTCATGATCGAATGCTGAAATGAACAGTGTGTCATTGGGAACGATCACGGTCATGAAATCACAGATCGTTTGATAGATCTCCTTCAAATCCAGAGTGCGATTAAGCTTCTGGCTTGCTTCATACAACAACTGAATCTGCTCGTTTTGCTGACGGGTCACCTCCTCTGACAATTTGCGCTCGGTAATGTCGCGGAAGTTGATCACGATTCCATCGATACCTGGCTCATCGAACATATTGGTGTATATGCTTTCGAGCCAGAGATAGGAACCGTTTTTGTGCAGGAAGCGATACTCCACGGTTTGTGGAATATCAGGCGCTTCGAGTAATTTGCCGCGCAGGTTTGCCAGCAGGTGCACATCCTCTGAGTGGACTTTTTCGCGGGATTGCGTGCCAACGATCTCTTCCGTGCTATATCCGAACATGCGATATGCTGACGGGCTGGCAAATATAAATACCCCATGACCATCCACCAGGGCAATTCCATCGGGGGCATGCTCGATCAGCGCCGCATTACGCTTTTCGATCGAACGAATGACCTCCTCTGCTTTTTTGCGTTCGGCAATGTTGCGGGATACACCATAAACTTCCAACCGGTTATTGTCCGGGTTGATCATATAGCGTGATGTTACCTCCGTCCACACGGTGGAACCATCTTTGCAGGTTTGTTCGAGCTCGTCGGTATATGCCTTTGAAACACCCTGGTGAAATTCTGCCAGCCGTTCCGGAGTGACCTGAGAAAGGCGCTGTGCGGATGCGAGGGTAAGGCTGTAAGCCATATCCTCGTTCAAGACTTCTTCCATGCGATAGCCCCGCATCTGTGCGACCGATGGACTGACATAGCGAAAACGGGAGGATTCCACATCCAGGATCCAGATGACGTCTGAAATGTTCTCTGCCAGTAAACGGTACTTTGACTCACTTTCACGCAGAGCTTCCTCGGCCTTTTTGCGGTCTGTGATGTCTTCAAACGTGGCAAATACTTGATATGGTTTTTGACCATCCCCGTTGAAACGTGGAAAGGCATTAATGTTGATCCAGCGATGCATTTCAAGAATGGGGTTATATATACCCATGATGGTATTGAATACAGGCTGGCCTGTGCGTAATGCAACCATGGCTGGATGCGTTACGCCCGGAAACTCTGAGCCATCTTCATGAATGGCTTTCCAACGTGGGTCAGTGGAGGTGTTCTCCCGCATTTGTTCCAGTGTTAATCCCAATATTTTTTTAGCAGCTGGATTGACGTGAATGATATGCCCATCACTGTCCTGGAAAACCACACCCTGCACCATGGTTTCGAATAACAGGCGGTGTTTTACCTCACTTTCCCGTAGTTGTTCAAAGGCTTGTTTGACTTCAGTAATATCAAGGACAGTGCCGGATATGAGGGTTAATTGACCCTGTTCATTCTTCATGGGTCGAATGGTGGCTTTGAAATGTCGCATCCCGTCCATGGCTGGTGTGGCACGGTATTCGATTGTTACATCCTGGCCGTTCTTCATCGCCATTTTTTCTGCATCCAGAAGTCGCTGGCGGTCGTCTGCGTGAACCATTTCCATGAATCTTGAAGGCGGCGGAATCCCCTGGGAGGGATCACATTGAAACAGATGGAACATTTCCTTCGACCATTGCAGGCCTGCGCCGTTTTGCGGGTCGAGTTCCCAACTGCCTAAATTGGCGATGGATTGCGCCATTTCAAGGCTGGCCTGGCTTGCCTGCAACATATCGTTGGTCCGCTTGAGAACGATGGCGTTGGCAACTTGCGACGAGACAAATTCGAGAATACGCTGTTCCCGCATCCCGTAAGCGCGGACATCTGTATAGTCTTGAACGGCCATCATGCCGATCGTTTGACCATAAGCGATTAGAGGCACACCCAGCCACACCATGGGTGGGATGCCGATGACCTCCATCCTGGAGTTTTCCTGTTCGGATGAATATAAAAATGAACTGCCTGTGCTCAATACGTGACTGGTCAGTCCTTTACCTAAAGGCATGGACTCACGCACTGTGTCTTTTTCATCCACAGAGTAAACGAAGTTCAATAGATTGTTGTCGCTCTTGTCGTATAAGGCAATGTAGAAGTTCCTTGCATTCATTACGATGGAAATGTTGCGATGGATCTCCGTGTAAAGATGCTGCAGGGAGGAGGTTTTTTGTGCAGCCTCTGCAATGTGATAAACGGTCTCCTGTAGAATGGCAGCCTGTTTACGCTCGGTAATGTCCTGTGTAATTCCCAGGGCGGATAACGGCATTCCGTTGGTATCAAATGTGATGCGGGCCTTGATACGCAGCCATCTCACTTCCCCGTTCAAAATAATTCGATGTTCAATATCGTATGGCGCGCCTTCCATTGCCGCGGCCCATGAGGATTGCATGTATTCACGGTCATCCGGGTGAATAACGTTCATCAATTCATCCCCTGAGTGAAGCCCTGGATCCCAGCCTACAAGGCGTGCGCCTTCCGGCGAGGCATCGAAGATGCCGGTTTGCAAGTCTGCTGTCCAACTTCCCAAATTAGCGATAGATTGGGATTCGTTCAGGAGATGAGTGCTTTCAAGCAGAACTTCCTCAATACGTTTGTGCTCAGAGATGTCCTTGTGTGTGCCGATCATCCGCAATGGCTTATGATCCACAGTCCATTCGATGACCTTGCCTCGATCCAATATCCATTTATAGTTGCCGTCTTTGCACAAGACACGATGCTCGCATTTATAAACCGGGGATTCACTGTCAAAATGTCTGGCGATCTGATCCAGTACCCCGGGCAGGTCATCTGGGTGGACGCGTCTTTTCCACTCGTCCAGCGTGTTGCCGATTTCATTGTCGGCATATCCCAGCATGGATTTCCATTGACTGGAAAAGAAGACATGGCCTGTTTGAACATTCCAATCCCATAGACCATCCCCGGCGCCTTCCAGTGCGAATTGCCAGCGCATTTCCGATTCGTGCAGGGTCTCGGCATTTTTTTTGCGTCTGGTAATATCCTGACAAATGCCAAATAGGATCTCGGGTTTGCCACTCTGATCTCTCTGGTACACGCGTTCACGCGCAGAGAACCACAATGTATTCCCGCTCTTCCCTTCTATTCGGTATTCAACCTCATGAATGGCATTGTCCTCGGCTTGAAGCATCCTGTTGATATGTTCAGACACCCCCGGCCTGTCTTCAGGATGAATTTTATTGAGAATTACGTCCGCACCTAACAGCTCGATCTCTTCGCTTGAGTATCCCAGCAGGTCTCCCAGCTCTCTATTGATATATAAATGACGGCGTTCCTGGGCATGATACAGATAAACCATATCCGGGATCATTCCAGTGATGGTTTCCAGTATCTTCTGTTTTTCGATCAATTGATTTTCCAGTTGACGGCATTCAGCGATGTTTTCTTTGCTTTGTTTTGGGCTGCCGAGTTGAGAGGTTGCATGTTCCAATTCCCCGATACGGTTTAGCGCCCATTCCAGTTCCTGCTCCAACTGTAATTTCGTCTTTTGCTTGGTCATGTATATCTCCCGTATGGTTCAACGACCTGTCATTTAATACTTTCCTGCTTTAAACTAATAAGACTTTAGTTTGAAATAACCATGGAGTTCGACGTTTATAAAATAATACTTGTTGATTTAATTGTCCATAAGTAAATATACTTAATTAACCAGTTTTATAACCCTGCAAGTTTGTATGGAAAAAATTAGTGGGTAACATCCCATCAATATATTGAGCTCTAGATAAAGCGAAACCCGCCTCAGGGGAGGCGGGTTTCGCTTTATCTTATTATTTCCTATTTTTTCAGCTTCTTTTCCAACTCCATCACTGTGAATACGATCACGCCCATGGATGCGGCGATGGCCAGGTCGCAGCCGCTCAAAGGAATCACCTCAAAGAAATGTGCCAGCGCAGGGACGTACATCACCATCATTTGCAGGACGACCACCAGCAAGCCCATGCCCGCCAGCAGCGGATTGCTCAACAGCCCCATTTTGAATAAGGACTCTTTCGATGAGCGTGAGGCAAATGCCTGAAAGACCTGCATGAAGGCCAGCGAAGTGAAGATCATCGTCTGCCATTCGGGGCGGCCTGTGAAGAAATACCACGAACCAAGCCCCAGCGCGAGCGCGCCGATCATCACACCGACCCAAATGGTTTGCGCACCTGCACCGCGTGAGAATACACCTTCGGTGGGAGAGTACGGTTTGCGCTTCATCGTATCGGGTTCGGGATTTTCCACACCCATGCCGAGGCCGAGCAAACCGTCGGTGAGCAGGTTCAGCCAGAGCAATTGCAAAGGCAGCAGCGGCAAGGGCTTACCCAAAAATGGAGCGATCAGCATCACCAATACCTTGCCGATGTTACCTGCCACACTGAAACGCACAAACTTACGGATGTTATCGTAGATTGTGCGGCCTTCTTTTACAGAGGCGACAATAGTCGCAAAGTTATCATCCAATAGAACGAGATCAGAGGCTTCCTTGGAAACATCCGTGCCCGTGATACCCATTGCCACGCCGATATCTGCTTTACGCAGAGCGGGTGCGTCGTTCACACCATCCCCTGTCATCGAAACGATGTGGCCGTTTTCCTGCAGGGCTTGTACGATGCGCAGTTTGTGCTCGGGCGCAACACGGGCAAATACATTGACTTCATCTACAACACTTCTCAATTCATTGGGCGAGAGATTCTCGATCTCCACACCTGTCAATGCGCGGCCGTTTTCTGTGATGCCCAACTGACGTGCGATCTCGATTGCCGTCAACGGATGGTCACCGGTGATCATCACCGGGCGGATGCCCGCCGCACGGCAGATCGCCACGGCCTCCTGCACTTCGCCGCGCGGCGGATCGATCATGCCGAACAGACCAACGAAGGTCAGATTTTGTTCAAGGTCGGTTTGAATGACTTCGGGGATGGAATTCATCAGGCGGAAGGCGATGCCAAGCACGCGCATCCCTTTTTTTGCGAGACGTTCATTCGCCGCCTCTATCTTGGACTTCCAGCCTGAATCAAGAACTTGAGATTTTCCTTCCGACCAGATATGGCTGGTGATATCCAGCATGCCATCCACGCCGCCTTTGGTGAAGGCAATATAACGATGGTCACCGATATCCAGCCCTGCCAACACGGTCGGGTCATATTGACCGAGATGATGGACGGTGGTCATGCGCTTGCGTTCCGAATCAAAAGGAAGTTCGGCAGCACGCGGGAAGGATGGGTCAAGGGAATTTTTCCAGTAGCCCATTTTGGCGGCGGCTACAACCAGCGCGCCTTCGGTGGGGTCACCGAGTGTGTGGAAGCGGTCATCACCTGTGTCGATGAGTTTTGAGTCGTTGCAAAGCGCGCCGCCGATCACTGCCAGCGACAGAGAAGATTGGACCGGCGTACCCAGCCCACGGGTGGCGCGAAGCGTTCCGTCGCGTTCGATCTCTTCGGTCAAATCCAGCGCATGGTCTGCCACATCGAGCACAACGACCGTCATCCTGTTTTCTGTGAGTGTGCCTGTTTTATCCGAGCAAATGACCGTGACCGAGCCAAGCGTTTCCACAGCGGGAAGTTTGCGGATGAGCGCGTTGCGTTGCAACATGCGTTGTGCGCCGAGCGCAAGCGTGATGGTGACCACGGCGGGTAAGCCTTCGGGGACGATGGCTACTGCCACACTGACGGCTGTGAGCAGCATGTGACGAAGTTCATCGCCGCGCAACAGGCCGAGAATTAAGATGAGGATGGCGATGCCTGTGCCGATGAGTGCGAGGTTTTTGCCAAGCGCGTCGAGACGGCGTTGCAGTGGAGTGTTTTCCTGCTGCACCTTTTGAATGAGATCGGCGATCTTGCCAAGCTCGGTCTGCATGCCTGTTGCGATGACGAGGGCGAGTCCGCGCCCCTGTGTGACGATGGTTCCCATGTAGCTCATATTGCGTCGGTCGCCCAGCGGAAGATTGAGCGAGGGATCGTTCGAGAGGGCGGAGGTGTGTTTTTCGATGGCTTCGGATTCGCCCGTGAGTGCGGCTTCCTGAATGCGCAAATTGACCGCTTCAAGCAGACGTAAATCGGCGGGGATAACATTGCCCGTTTCAAGCTGAATGATATCGCCCGGCACGAGTTGATTCGCGGCGACCTCTTTTAAATTTCCATCACGCAGTACGCGCACATTCGGCACCGACATTTTCTTGAGCGCGGCAATGGCTTGCTCTGCACGATATTCCTGCACAAATCCGAGGACTGCATACAACGCCACAATGGCTAAGATGGAGATGGTGTTTTTGTAATCGCCGAGTAACCCCGCCAGTACTGCGGCCGCGATGAGGATCAACACCATCGTGGCGGTGAGCTGTGCCCACAGAATCTGCCAGGGAGTGCGTCCGCCGCGTTCGATTAGTTCGTTCAGTCCGTACTGCGTGCGGCGTGCCGATGATTCTGATTCGGTTAGACCGCTCTGTGAGTCTGAGTTTAAGTTTGAGAGACTTTCCTGAATGCCAAGCAAATGCCAATTCATTATTCGTTATCCATTCTCTTTGTTTTCATCCATGCCAGCGCAGGGATGTGCGCCCGATATTGATAGGCAACGTATGCGCCCACGGTGAACAACCCCAGCGAGAGTACCAGCGGAAGGTGTTCTTTGATGGCTTCACTGACCAGCATCCATTCGTGGCCAAGTACATAGCCCGCACCGATGAGAAGTGTACACCAAATATAGGCGCCGATGAAGGTGGCGGCGAAGAACTTGAAAAAGGAAATCTTTGCCAGCCCCGCCGGAATGCTGATCAAAGTGCGGATTCCGGGGATAACGCGCCCGATCAACACCAACCCGGATCCCCATTTTTGCATTTGTTCCTCGGCTTTGTTGATGAGCGTGGGGTCGATGCGGAGGATTTTCGCGAAGCGGTCAATGACAGGCCGTCCGCCCAGCCGCGCCACCCAATAGGTGATGGACGCACCGATGGCACTTCCCAGCCCGGCATACAGGCCCGCGACTAGGACGAAAGACGGTGCAATGCCATGCCGCTCGATGAGCATCCATCCTGCGAAAGCAAGAATGATCTCGCTGGGCGTGATGCCGGTGGCGTTTTCGAACACCATCAAGCCGAATACGCCCGCCCAGCCAAACTGGTCGAAAATGCTTTGTAATGCGGAAAGGATTGTTGTTTCGATTTGGTCAAGCATGGTTACCTCTGTTTTTTTCATATCCTGTAGGTGGTTTCGGTACGCCGCTTCGCGGCTACTCAACCACCGGGTTTCAAATAAATAAAAAGACCATCGCCAAAAGATTTGACGATGGTCTTGCCTTTAACAGAACAGCCGGGAAATGATTTCCGTATTGACGACTGTGCTACCCGGATACCCGGGTGGCTACTCCCCATCGGAGTAAGTCAGAGTATACAGAAGATGCGCGATTTGTGGTTAAGAATCTTCTTATCTGTGCTTTCAATTGCAATCACATCGGCGCAACGATCGCTCGCGAGGCCCTTAACGCGGAGCGGATCATCAAATACTCGGTGATGTTCTCGGCGGTGACGATTCCCACCAACTGCCCGCCGTGTGTGACGGGCAGGGCAGGCACGCCGGATTCTTGAATCCGCATTAGGGCGTTCTCCACCATTTCATAGGAATCCACTTCGGGGAGATCCCGTTTCATCACGGCAGAGATGGCAATGCCCTCTCCATGCTGGGTGAGGGCCGTAATGAAATCATTACGGGTCACGATACCAACGATGCGGTCATCCTCAACCACGGGGAAATCGTGTTGTGAGCCAGCCAGTAGCAACTGTGACATGCGCGAGAGCGGATCACGCGGCGAAAGGCTTTTGTACTCGGTCAGCATTGCACGGCCCACTGGGATTCCGCTGATGGCGTTCTTCATTTGAGTTGCGCTTGATTCCTGTGAAGCGCCGATCCAAATGAAGAAGGCGATGAACAACAGCGAGGCATTGCCAAACAACCCAACCAGACCGAATAACAGCGCCAAACCCTGGCCGATGGAGGCGGCGATCTGCGTGGCGCGGACGTAATCCATGCGCATGGCGAGCAAGGCTCGCAGCACACGTCCACCGTCCATGGGGAAGGCGGGGATAAGGTTGAAAAGCACCAGGGTGATATTCACCGTCATTAGCCTTTCGAGGAAGCTACCCGAGGCCACGGTCAACTCACTAAGCGGCACCAGGCTCGAGGTCAAATAAAGATACGCAAATAATCCAGCCGCAATGACCACATTGACGGCGGGTCCCATCAGCGCGACCCATAATTCCTCGATCGGTTTCTCGGGCATGCGCTCCAAACGCGCCACACCGCCGATGGGGTAAAGGGTGATATCGCGGGTCTTGATCCCGTATTTGCGCGCCGTGAGGGCGTGCCCATATTCATGCAGCACAACACACGCAAAAAGCGCGAGGATGAAGAGAATACCGCTGAACACTTCACCCCAGTTTTGATTCTCAAGCCAGTGACTATAGCCAACCCATGCGATCAGAAGCAGGAAGGTGGCGTGCACATAAACGTCGATACCTGCAAATTTTCCTAATTTCCATTGCCATTTCATGATTCAACTCCTTTTGAAGTTAAATTGATTGTACAGGGAATTTATTAGAAAAATGTTATAAATATTCTCTCAAAATCTATCAGGATGAAAAAAACGCTTCGCCCCTGCTGAAACCTGCCTCTGTTTCAAGCCACATTCCCTCCCCGAAAAAAAGAAGGGATACCCATAAGTATCCCTTCTTTCATCTTTATTCTTCTCTTTCTACTTTACCAACCCCAGCTTCTTTCCCGCCACGCCGATGATATCCATCGCGCGTTCGATCTCGCTGGGTTCGTGCGCCGCAGTGACGGTGGCGCGCAGACGGGCGAGCCCTTCCTGTACAGCGGGTGAAACGACGGGCAGAACGAAGACATCGTTGTGCTGACATTCGCGGGTCATGGCGAAAGCCATATCATCTTCGCCGCACAGCACGGGGACGATGGCGGTTTCGGTCAGCAGGGTATCGAATCCAAGACTCTTCAACCCGCCGATGAATTGTTTCGTGTTTTGATTCAAACGCTCAAGGCGCCACGGTTCATCCAAAATGACTTTGAAGGCTTCATTGGCGGCGGCGGCTTGCGCAGGCGGCAGCGCGGCAGAGAAAATGTATGCGCGGCTCGAATGACGCAGGTAGGTGATGATCTCCTGCTTTGCGGCCACATATCCACCCACCGAAGGGATGGTCTTGCTGAGCGTGCCCATTTTGATATCGATCTCGCCGTACAGGTTGAAATGTTCTTCGATGCCTGTGCCTTTTTCACCGAGCACACCCAGCGAGTGGGCTTCGTCGATCATCAGCCAGGCGTTGTATTTTTTGCAAAGCTCAACCACCTTGGGCAGGTCGATGATATCGCCGTCCATGCTGAAAACCGAATCCGCGATGACAAGTTTGGCTACATCGGAAGGCGCATTCTTGAGCAAGCCTTCGAGATGCTCCATATCATTGTGGCGGAAACGGCGGAATTCCGCACCAGACATGAGACAGCCGTCCACGATGGAGGCATGATTGATCTTGTCTGAGAACACATAATCGCCGCGCCCCATCATGGTGGAGATGACGGTCAGGTTTGTGGCATAGCCCGAGGTATAGGTGATGGCGGCTTCTGCGTGTTTGAAATTGGCGATGGTCTCTTCCAATTCAGTATGAATGGTGAGCGTGCCAGCCAGTGTACGCACGCCGTTCGTGCCCGTGCCGAATTTGTCCACAGCTTTTTTGGCGGCTTCGTTAATGCGCGGATGACCGACCAGCCCCAGGTAGCTGTAGGAGGCGTACATTCCCATCTCGCGCCCGCGGACGAGCACCTTGTTACCGGGCAGCATTTCTTCCACAGGCTGGTTGTAAAAATAAAGATCGTGGGTCTTGAGATTATGAATGCGATCCGTCATTGCCTTAATGCGGCGGGTAACGGCATCGTTTGTATTGTTGAAATCCATGTGGGGCCTCCAAAAAAGAATGTTGCAAGTTTAGTCGAGTGGAAAGTTTCTGTCTAGCAGAATGTGAAGATGGGCAGGGTTGAAGGACGAGGGATAAAGGATGAAGGATGAAAAAATCTCGACAGATTGTCGAGACCTTTTTACTTTCCACTTTTTACTTTTTCCCTACCCGCCTGCGAGTTTCCTCAACTCGGCCTCGTCAATTACCTTCACACCCAGCGATTGCGCCTTATCCAGTTTGGAGCCGGGCGCTTCACCAAGCACAAGGTAGCTGGTCTTTTTGCTGATGCTGTCGGTCACCTTGCCGCCGTTGCTTTCAATGAATTCCTTTACACCATCGCGTGACAGTGTGGGCAGTGTGCCCGTCACCACGAAGGTCAAACCTGTAAAGGCTCCTTCTTTCTTCTTTTCATTTTTCTTCATCTCCGGCCAGACCCCTGCCGCGTTTAGTTTTTTCAACAGCTTTTGATTGGCGTTTTGTTCGAACCAATCCACAATGGATTCGGCGATATTGGGTCCTAGCCCGTCCATTTGTTGAAGTTCATCGGCAGATGCTTTTGATAATGCGGATAGATTTCCGAAGGTGCGGGCCAAATCCCCTGCCATGACTTCACCCACGCCGTGGATTCCCAACGCTGCAATCAATCGATTCAAACTCTGACCTTTGGCCTGCTCAATCGACTTAAGCAGATTCTCCGCCTTTTTTTCTGCGAAGCCTTCCAATTCGAGCAGTTGTTCCTTTTTGAGCGAGAACAAGTCGGCAACATCTTTGACTAACCCAGCTTCGATCAATTGTTCAACGATCTTGATGCCCAGTCCGACAATGTCCATTGCGCCGCGTGAGACGAAATGCTCCACGTTGCGGACAAGCTGTGCCGGGCACGCGGCATTGACGCAGTACCACGCCACCTCGCCTTCGAAATGCTCAACCTCCTGTCCACATGCGGGACATTTTGAGGGCGGCTTATATTTCTTCTCTTTGCCAGTGCGTGCATCCACGATGGGGCCGATGACGTAGGGAATCACTTCGCCCGCACGCTTTATTAGCACGCGGTCCCCCGCGCGGATATCCTTCTCGGCGATGTAATCGAAATTGTGCAGGGTTGCTCTTTCCACCACTACGCCGCCGATCTCGACAGGTTCGAGCATGGCATAAGGAGTCAACACGCCGGTGCGCCCCACTGCCACGCCGATATCATTCAATGTAGTGGTCACTTCGCGTGCAGGGAATTTAAAAGCCACCGCGCCGCGCGGATCCTTGCCGACGAAACCCAGGTCAGCGGCGAGGGTCAAGTCGTCGATTTTTATGACCATACCGTCGGCTTCGTAAGGAAGCGCTTTCCGTCCCGTGCTGAAGGTTTCAGTGTAGGCGATCGCTGATTCAAGGTCATTGAATCGGCGCGCAATGTCGGTGACGGGGAACCCGAGCGCTTTGAGATATTCCAAAATTTCCCATTGCGATGTGGGAACTTTGCCGCCTTCGGAATGGACGATCTGATACACAAGCAGCGTGATCGGACGCGAAGCGGTCAACACAGGGTCAAGCTGGCGCAGCGATCCTGCGGCAGTATTGCGCGGGTTGAGATAGGTCTTTTCGCCCGCTTCTTCCAGTTTTTTATTTAACGCTTCGAATTCCTTGTTCGGGATAAAAGCCTCGCCGCGAACCACAAGGTACTTTGGCAATTGGTAATTGGTAATTGATGACTGCTTGCTTTTCGCTGATAACTGTTCGCTGCCCACTGGAATCTTTAGCGGTATTGCCCGTACCGTGCGCAGATTCGATGTGATGTCTTCGCCCACTTCGCCGTCACCACGGGTTGCGCCTTGCACGAACAATCCATCGCGATAATGCAGCACAACGGATAACCCGTCTATTTTCGGTTCGACGACGAATTTGGCGTTCTCCACGCGGTCATCAAGCTTTTTGACTCGTTCGAACCATGCGCGGGCATCGTCTGCGCCGAAGGCGTTGGCCAGGCTGAGAATGGGTGCGGGGTGGCGAATTTTCTCGAAACGGTCAGCAGGCCGGGCACCGGCGCGCTGCGTGGGGCTGTCGGGCGTGATCCAGTCTGGGTGGTCTGCTTCGAGTTTCTTGAGTTCATTTAACAGGCGGTCGTATTCCAGATCGCTGATTACCGGCGCATCCAACACATGGTAACGATAATTGTGGAAGTTGACCTGCGCTTTAAGTTCTTCGTATCGGGAGGATGAAAGGGTTGCCATGCCTGCATTATAGCCGAATCAAAACCCGCCTGAATTATCAGGCGGGCTGGGATTTTATTCAATTTTTTTCCAGATATCCGAAGGTGGACGATTTAGCGGGCGCGTCATTGCGGTGAGTCGAGATTCGTAAAAAGTCTCTTCGGCATTCGAGAATCTTGAAACTGCAAACAGATTTCGCGCCACAAGAATATCCGCGATTTTTTTTGTCTCTTCGCGGGTGAATTCCAGTTTTTCCTGAAATTCGGTCAGGCTGAAACGGCCAAGTCGGATGACATAATTCAATGCTGAACGTAGTGGTTCTGAAAATGACACGACATCGGAAGGTCGGATATCCTCCGTGCCTGCTTCAAGTTCCTTGATCGCTATTTCAAATGGGTTTTCGTTCATGGCGCATTTGAGAGATAGCTAGGCTTTGAGTTGATCCACCAGTTTGCGCAGCCCCTTGGTTATGGGATGATCCGGGAAACGAATGGCGAAAATTCCCGAACTTGCCAGTGTCATCATCTCGTCTGAATGGGGGAGGACTGCGGCGACGGTGGCGTCATATGTCTGTTCCACGCGTGTGCGGACGTCTTCAAGATCGAACTGGGGGGGAACCTTGTTCACCAGCATCAACATCTTGGGGACATCGAGTTTGCGGGCCACATCCACCGTAACGGCTGTGCCCTGATAATCCTGTGAATCGGGGCGCAGAATGATGACCAACGCATTGGAAATGGCGATGGAAAGCAGGGTCTCTTCATTCAAACCGGGGTGGGTATCGATGAGCAGATAATCGAGTTTGAGCTTTTCGACGACATCGCGAAATCCGTCATTGAGCAGACCTACATCGTAACCTTCGCGCAGAATGCGGGCGATCTCGCCAGGCTTAATGCTGGAAGGGATGAGGAAGATCTGGCCTTTGACCTCGGCGCCCAGGTGCGCGGCGACATCGTGCGCAGCTTCTTCAATGGCGCACTTGCCCCACAGATAATCGTTCAGGGAGTGAACCATTTCCGATTCGTCGAGATTGAACAGGACGTGAATGCCGGGTGATTGAATATCGGTATCCACCACGCCGACGCGTGCCCCGTCTGCCGCCAGTAAGGCGGCAATATTTGCGGTAGTGTTCGACTTGCCTGTCCCGCCGCGGAATGAATGTATTGAAATAATTGTTGACATCTTCCCTCTCCAGTAATAGGGTTTGAAAGCAATGGCTGAAATCTTTGTTGATTATAGTCCAACCGGGTAAAAATTAGAAACTAAAACCAGCTGCATCGGCAGTTTAGCCGTTATTTTTGGGCTTCTTTTGCACCAGTTCATAAAGCGCCATGGGTGCGCTTTTGCCTTTAAGCGAGGCTTCACCGAGCGATATGCACTCGTATTTCAATTCGATGGCTTTTTGCACGCTCTCGGAAATGACGATCTGATTCTTTTGAGCGCGGTTCATGAGACGCGCCGTGGTGTTGACGGTATCGCCGAGCACGTTGTATTCGCGTCGTCCACGCGGGTCGCCGATCTCCCCAACGAAGGCAGGCCCGGAATGAATCCCGATCAGGCAATAGATTTCGGGTTGGAAATTCCCAATGGTGGGGGGCTTGATATTCATGATGATGTCACGGATCGCAACTGCTGCGGAGGCGGCGCGCATTTCATCGTTGGTGTGGGCTGTGGGCACGCCAAAGTAAATGACGATATCCGAACCAGAGAGATGATAGGTCACCTTTTTCAACATGCCGCCGCGCGATTCAACCACTGCATTGATCAGGGAAAACGCCTTGGAAAAACTTGTGGAAAGTTTTGTTTCCTCGCCGGGCAGGGCGCGGTCTGCGGCTTCCGGCAGGCCGACAAAGTTAATGAACATGATCGTTGGTTTGGGGAAATCGGGGTCGATCTTTCTTTGTGCTGCGCTTTCCACCAAAAGGGACAGGACCGGGAACGGCAGGAAGCTCGCCATCGGTTCGATGGAATTGGTCAGGTCGGTGATTTCCTTTAATACCGATTGTTTATCGCGATCGATCAATGTGCTGCTGGCCATGCGTCGGCTGACCGGTGTGATCTCGTATTCCCCGAGCACTTCATCGGCCAGGTCATCTTCCACCAGCATGTAATATTGATCTTGATCCTTGCTGTCTTCCACTTTTTCACCCTGCTCAAAGCGGAACTGGTCAATGACCCGTTCATAGGACGTGGGGGTCAGGTTGACGCGTTCATTGCGTCCCTTGCTCTCTGCCAGTTTGGCTTTTTGCACATCCTTGCCGAGCAGCACATGTTCCATGCGGCGCGGTGTGCCGATATCCGCCGTCAGGAACCTGCCGGTGTGAATACCGATGCGCATTTTCAAGGTAACGATCCCGGCGGATGTCTCGATCTGTGCGAATTCCTTCATTGCCCGCTGCATGCGCAACCCGGCGCGGACGGCATGCAGGGTGTCATCGTTGCGGTCACGTTTTGGGAATACGATTAGCAAGGCATCGCCTGTGAACTCAACCAAGTCGCCGCCCGATTTGCTGATGACTGCGATCATTGCGGAAAAATATTTTGTCAATTGCTTCAAAAGGTCCGCCGCACCCTCGCGCCCTTTTGTGGAATTGGCTTCCATAAGTTTGGTGAAGCCCGCCAGGTCAGTGAACATCATGGTTCCGTATTGCCATTCGGTTTTGATGTTGCCCGGCTTCATTGCCTGAGATGATATTTGACGCGGGGAATAATCGTGCAAAATGCGCTGCAAGGTCCGCAAGTGTTTGTGGACTTCGATCATCATTTCCACCGACGGATTGGTCCACATGGATGCATACATTTCCGCGGGGAGCAGGTACCTTAATCGGCTTTCGATGGCGGCAAGCGGTGATTCAGGAAGCATGGAGAAAATTATAACTTGATTTAACGGCGCGAAATTGTTGGTGATTGCAAAATGCCCCCGATAATCGAATGACCCATATGGAATGGGTTATTTTTTGTTGCGCGATTGATCACGTAACTGATTGGCTTTGTCTTTCAGTTCCTGAAAATAACGGGTCTCGGTGATCTCCGCCACCTGACGGGTACGGCGCGATTCGTTGATCTCGATCTTCAGCTTGGCGATCTCCTGCCGCAGCGATGCTTCGCGGATATATCCATCCAATGCGGCGGTTGCCAGCAAGACCAGCGCCTCCAGCACATCGTCGTCCTTGAATGGGATGATCTCGCCGGTGTCTGCGTTCTTTGCGTTGATTAGTTGTAGCACCCCAATAACTTTGTTGTCCGTATTTTCGAGCGGAATGGCCAAAAAGGATTTGGAACGATATTTTGTGCGGGCATCGAATGCCTTGGTGCCAGAGAAGTCAAACCCATCGGCTTCGTAAGCATCGGCGATGTTGATCCGTTTGTGAGTCAACGCGGCATGCGAAACCACATTTGCCCGATTTTCGCTGCCGTCGGGTTTATAAAGTTTTACAGGATAAAAGGGGATCTCCGCACCGCTGGTTCCACCCATGGCCATATCCAGCGAGGTGTTTCTGAGGATTACGAATTTGAGTGCATTATCTTCGAGAATGTACAGTGTGCCTGCGTCAGCGTTCGTGAAGAATTGCGCCTCCACGACGAGGGTCTCAAGCAAACGGTTGTAATCTTTTTCGGCGGACAATGCCACGCCGATCGGAATGACCTTTCGAAGCAGGCGCAATTGATGGTCCCGAATGGAAACGTTGCGCGCCATCGCATCCAACATGTGTGCCAGTTGCCCCAGTTCGCCGCTGTCATGTTCCAAATCACTTAAAAGACCAGGGACATAATTTCCCGCCTCTACAGCGCGGACAGCGTTCATGATTCGTTTAAGTGGAGATGATGGGCTGATCAAGGTTGGATTTGACATGCAGTTTCCTGTGCGTTGAAAAGTATACCACTAAGGAATATTGGGCTAAAAAAACGACCCTGCCATCAAATGACAGGGTCGTTGCAGTGATTGTGCTGATTATACTGTGGGTGTTTTCAAATACTTGATCAGAGCCGCGATGCTCAAGCCGATCAGGGTAAGAACGGCAAGTGGGACCAACCAAAGGAAGGACATGCCGAATCCCATTCCACCGCGCATGGGCCAGAAGCCATAATTGTTCATCATCGAAATGTTGCCGTGCCCCATCATGCCAAAGCCTGCGGATGGGAATATCGCTTGCCAAAGTGAAGGCAGGAAGAATAGTACGATCAAGCCGAGGGTGATTCCGACCCCTGTAATCCATTTATTTTTTGTAGACATGGTGATCTCCTTTATTGATTCCATCTTAGCGGCTGAGTATGAAGAACCTGTAAAGAAAACAAAAACATCCATTAAAACTTTGGGATATACTTCCCGCATGCCACGTCCAAACATCGGAATCTTCGGCGGCACATTCGACCCGCCTCACATCGGCCACCTAGTCCTTGCAAGCGAGGCCGTTCAACAATTGAATCTTTCGCGTTTGCTTTGGGTCCTTGCGCCCGAGCCTCCACATAAATTGGAGCAACCCATCACGCCGCTCCCGCATCGCCTGGAGATGCTGAAGCGGACCATCGCGAATAACCCGTCTTTTGAAATTTCGCGGATCGAGATCGACCGCCCCGGCCCGCACTACAGTGTAGATACCGTGCGATTGTTTGCCGAGCAGCATCCAGATGCGGATATCATCCTTTTGCTTGGCGGTGATTCCTTGCGGGATCTACCAACCTGGCGACTCAATACGGAACTGGTAGCTGCTGTTTCCAAAATCGGTGTGATGCGCCGCCCAGACGTTTCTTTCGACATGCCCGCCCTCGAAGCGCAGATTCCCGGATTGACTGAAAAGGTCTGGTTCATTGATGCGCTTCTTCAAAATGTATCTTCGCGTGAGATACGCCGCCGTGCCGCCAGCGGGGAAACTTATCGGTATTACGTGCTTCCATCTGTTTATGATTACATCGAGTCGAATCGCCTGTATGGAAGATGATCTCCTTCTCAAAAAAAAGCGCAAGGTCTCAAAATTTATTTGAGACCTTGCGCTTTTTGGTTGATTTTTAAAAAAACGAACTATAAAGCCCGTGTCAGTTTTGCTCTCATTACATATTTGTTCTGAGCGCCGAAGCGGTATTTATATTCCTCGTCGCCGCGCATGAAATCGAATTCACTGCGTCCGTTTTGACAGCACCACTCTAAAATGTAGGCAAGCAAGACCCAGCCGGGGGAAAGGTCCATGTAGGCGCGGTTGACGCCTGCATTGTAGCCCCATAATTTATTGTTGTAATCAAAGTTGAGCGCCGCCGCAATGCGTTGACCATCCGCTTCGAGGAAGGCCAGCCAGAGCCAGCCGTTTTTGTGCGCGGTGCGGATGACATCGCGCATTTGAGCGCGCATCGGTTCGTGGAGAAAGCTCGCCTTGTTTTGGTCCTGCTCCATCAGGCTGATGAATGAATCGATCTCGGCTTCCACATCGGCCATGTCTGAAATGGACCAGCGCACGCCGCGTTCGCTTTCTTCGGCGCGGCGCACTTTGCGGCGGATTTCGTGGCGCTGTTTTTTTTCCACACGTGAAAGATATTCTTCGAAACTGCCATTCAGCGCAATGCGCGGGGTGGGGCGATACATTTCTTCGTGATGTGCCCATCCGCGTGCAGTAGATTCGGCTTTGAGAGCAGCGAGGGTGGGGGATGAATCGGGGAGGTTGTACCAATCGAGGCCGTGCCAGCTGGCGGGTCCGCCCTGAGCCGTGTTGATGGGGAGGACAGCGAGAAAATCCAGCAATCCCGAAACGAAAGGTGTGTGGTCATCCATGCCCACGATCAAGTCGAGGTAATCGGAAATTTCGATGCTTCCATTTAATAGAAGCGCAGGTTGACCGTCGTATTCTGAAAGGAAAAGGGGTGCGATGCCGATGAGTTTTTCATCTTCGCGCGCGCTGACCAAAACCAGACTGGCATTCGGCCATTCGCCGCCGCCGCGATGTTCCCACCAGGAGCGTTGATATTCGTGACGCAAGAACGGAGTGTCTGTTATCGAACGCGATAATAGATCGTTCCATTCCTGCGGATCGATCTCTGAAAAATCGTTGTGAAGGGTGTATTTCATAGCGGCAAATTTTACCAGTATAATGATGACGAAGTGTATTCTGTGGATGGTGGAACGCATCCTTATGGATATGCAATCAGGATATATTCTTACATGCCTCTCGATTTAACCCTAGCTCCCCTATATCGAATTAACGGACAGGATATTGCCAGCCTGCCTGGTTTGCTTGCGCTGAATCCGCCGCGAAATGCGGCGCGCGGCCGCGAAAAAGACCGCCTGATCGTTTATTTGCTGTTGACTGGTAATGCTGTTTTTTCTACCAGTGAATATTTGCAGGTGGCGCAGGATGCCGCCAATGCTTATTATCACACCACGGGCGCGCTCACAGGTTCATTGCGGGCTGCGTCCGACCTTATCAATAAAAAATTGCTTGATCGCAACATGGCATCCAGCGCACGCGGACAGTATGTCATTGGCTGGCTTACGCTTGCGGTGCTGCGTGATACGCAGTGTACGCTTTCAATGAGCGGCCCCATGCATACCTATTGGTTCGGTCATGAAGAGACGCGTCACATTCATGAACCTGCCTCTTCGGGCAAGGGCCTGGGTGCGAGTCAGACCCTCAACATTCATTATGCTCAACTTAACATCAATGCGGGCGATCGTTTACTCTTTTTAGGAAGAGCACCCGATGCCTGGGATAGCACGCTGAATGATCCTGCGCCATCTTCTTTGGATGCCATGCGCCGCAGGCTCACCACGCTTACCAGTGTGGATCTGAATGCCGTGATCATGCAGGTAACGAACGGTGCAGGCAATTTGAAATTATTGGATGGAACGCTCGATACCAAAGCTGGAAAAAAAGAGGATGTGACCCCGCCTCAAACGACCCCGAGCCTGCCACATGCTGAAGAAGCATTGTCCACGCCTCAGCAGGTTGACTCTGCCAGCGTGTCTTCAACCCCGCTTCAAGAAAATGAGCCCGAGGCCGTTGTTGAGCCTGCGGCGCATGTTTTGCAGCCTTCCGCTTATGCCATCCCACTGCAACATGAAGAAGTGACATCACAGAATAAAGTTGCGGCGAGTTTGCCGCGCAACACAGCCCCGCGCGATTTTCCCGCTTCCATCCCGAGAATTCAGCCATCGCAATCCGTCGTGGGGGATCCCGCCATTGCTGTGGAAGAAGATGAACTCCCCGACATCAATAATGAAGAAGATGAAGTGGAAACGGCAAAGGTGGTGGAGCCTGTCAAAATAGTAGAGCCTGAAGCTCCGCGCGAACCATCCGAAATGACTCGTCAAACGGCGAAGGTTTTGGCAACGAGCATCCAATCCACGCGGCGCATTAACCAAACCATCGGCGAAAAATTACGCAACTTCCTGCCGCGCCTGCTTCCAAATACCGAAGCGGGAGATTCGTTTGCACCTTCCAGTTTTTCCATGTTTGCCATTGCCATCGGAGTGCCTTTGATGGTGGTCGTGATGCTGTTCGTGGTGTATGTGCAATACGGACGCACCCCTCAATACGAGATCTTTCTCGGGCAGGCCCAGGAAATGAGTGCGCAAGCCTCCGCGCTCTCGAACCCGATCGAACAGCGCGAATCATGGAAGAATGTTTTGTTGTATGTGGATAAAGCCGAAAATATTTACCGCCCCACTTCAGATACCATCACGCTGCGGGAACAGGCGGAGGTCAATCTCGATAAATTGCTGGGCATCACGCGTATGCCGTTCAACCCCGCATTCAGTGTCAACCTCGGTATCGATGTCAGCCGCATGGCCGCCAGTGAAACGGATTTGTTCCTGCTGAATGCCGCCAATGGCGAAGCGCTCCGCGCCGTGCCAGCCAGCAACAGGCGCGGGTTTGAATTGGATACCACATTCAATTGCAAGCCGGGTCTGTATGGAAGTTATACCGTTGGTCCGCTGGTGGATATCCTGACCATGCCCACGCTCAACTCGATCAACGCGACCCTGCTTGGTGTGGATGCGGCTGGGAATCTTTTGTACTGTGCGCCGGGGCAGGTGGCCCAGGCCATTCCGTTGCCGCCGCCGGATACAAATTGGGGACGCGTGACCGCTTTCATTTTGGATAGCGGCAATCTGTATGTGCTTGATTCGTCCGCGCGTGCGGTGTGGGTTTACACCGGCAGAGACGGGACCTTCGTCGACCGTCCATATTTCTTCTTCGGCGGGCAAACCCCCGAGAAACAGGATGTGATCGACCTCATCGTCTCTGGCGATGACCTGTACATGCTGCATTCTGATGGACATCTTTCCACCTGCTCATACAGCCGAATCGAATCGGTGCCCACGCGCTGCCAGGATCCGTCGCCGCTGATCAACACTATTGCGGCGTATCAGGATACAGATTTATTTGGAACCGCGCATTTCACACAGATCCTGTTGACCGCATTGCCGAATCAATCCATCCTGTTATTGGATGCAGATACGCAAGGCGTGTTGCGTTTTACACCGCGTTCACTTGAACTTCAAAGCCAGCTGCGTCCCACCACGGGGGCTTCAAATCCAGTTCCATCAGGCCCAGTCGGCGCGATTGCGGTTGGACCCAATCATGTGTTATATCTTGCTGTGAATGGGCAGATCTATTTTGCGACCGACATGCCGTAATGAATGGCGTTCGAGCCTCATCCATAATCAGGAGAACTTATGACGAATTTTTTCAGCGCACTCTCCAACCTTTTTAAACCTGCCCAGCCCAAATACCCGCCAGACAGCGCAACCGAACCCGCGCAGATCACGCAGAGTAAAGTGCTGGTGATCGTGTTTGACCCTGTCATGGATAAGGCTACGGGTGTGACGCTTTCGCAGCGGCAAAAATGGTATCGCCCTGCTGATCTGATCACTGGTTTTATGGCGGATATGCTGCAGGTCAGCGGCGGGATGGCGCGCTATCAGATCGTCCAACGTGTGGATGTGGATGAATTCCCTGCCAAGACTGATGGCTTTCGCTACAACCCGCAAACGTATCTGGATGTGCTGCATGGGGTCACTTCACCGCATGTGCCGCAGGAAGTGAATTACAACGCCATCATCACCAAATACAACATCCTGCAACGCGTGGCAAAAGGTGAAATTGACGAGGTCTGGATCTTTGGCTTTCCGCATGCGGGCTTTTACGAATCAACAATGGGCGGACCAGGCGCCTTTTGGTGCAATGCCCCCCATTAAAGAACACAGAAGCCAGCAAACGCCGTTTTGTGGTGATGGGGTTTTCCTATGAAAGATACATTGGCGAGATGCACGAGTCTTACGGCCATCGCGCTGAATCGATCATGGAAAAGACATTCTCCAAATTGAGCGGTGGTGCGAATCTGTGGAAACGCTTTATTCAATATGAAAAGACTTCGCCGGGCAAGGCGGCCTGCGGCAATATCCACTTTGCCCCCAACAGCCAGTCGGATTATGATTGGAACAACCCCAATCCTGTGCAGAGCGAGTGCTATGATTGGCAGTTGAATTTCCCCAATTTCAAGGGGGATGTGCGGACGGTAGGTCCCTCCGAGTGGGGTGGTGGGGATATCCGCGCACATCACAAGTGGTGGTTCAATCATTTCCCGAGGGTGGCGGGCCGAAAAAACGGGATCCACAATAACTGGTGGCAGTATGTGGTCAGCCCGCAACAGGTAATCTTATAACATCCCCCCGCGCACTGTGACAAAACTACGGTGCGCGGTGTTTTATTTTTGGGTAGGGAGCACCGATTCCGCTGTTTGACATGAGCAGGCTTCGATGTAAGTTATGCAAAATCGTACAGATATCTACGTTTCGTTAATCTATCTGCTGGCTGCGGTCCCTTATGTTTGGATGGGGTTATATGCGTGGCATAAACGGCCTGCTGTGGCAGTGACCCCGTTCGCATGGGCCATGCTTGGCATGTCTATTTGGTCATTTTGTTATGGGTTGGAAATATATTTCCCCTATCTGCCTGTCAAATTGCTTTTTGCAAAGATTGAATATATCGGCATCCTTTCGATCCCTGTTTTTTTGCTGCTCTTTGCGCTTGAGTTTACCGGCAACAGCCATTTGCTGCCGTTGCGTCCCCGCCTGCTGCTTTGGGCGATTCCCTTCTCCATTTTGACGATCGTGTGGACAAACGAATTCCATCACCTGATGTGGGACCAGGCAACGGTCGTTGAAGTACGAGGGCTTAAGTTACTGGATGTTCGCTTCGGATTGTTCTTTTGGGTGCAGGTTGTTTTTTCGTACGCGATGGTGCTTTTTGCAAGCATCCTGCTTGTCATGGAAATGGTCAGAAGGCCGGGCATCTATCGTGTGCAGATCAGTTTTGTGATTTTGGGCATCCTGCTGCCCTGGATCGGAAGCTTGGTATTTGTTGGCAGGGTGAACCCAGTTCCAAACCTTGATATTACGCCTCTGTTGTTTTTACCCACGAGTATTGGTCTTTCGTGGGCGATCGTGCGTTTTCGTTTATTGGAGGTGCTGCCGCTTGAGCACTTGAGTGTGCTCAAGAATATGAAGGATGGTGTAATTGCATTAAGTACAGACCATCGCGTGCTCTACCTCAACCCCATCGCGGAAAAATTGCTGGATCGTACAGAAAGTGTTGCCATTGGGCAGCCCCTTGCGCACGTGTCGGGATTGTATTGGGGCAAACTCAAGCCTTATTTGACGGGGGAGGAATTCCGGGCTGAGATCATGATCGGCGAGGGCAAACAGGCCACGGTTTTCGAAGCGACCGTTTCTCCCATCGTGGCGAATGAACTGCCGCGCTCATCCACTGGGACCGACTACATCATCACTCTGCACGACATCACCGAGCGCAAAGAAATGGAAAATGCGCTCAGCCGCCGTGAGGCGATCATGTCTGCGGTGAGCCTTTCAGCGGAGCAGTTTTTGAAGGAGAGTGCCTGGGGATATAACGTCTCCACAGTGTTGGAAAATATCGGCCAAGCGGTGAATGTCAGCCGCATGTATGTGGCGATGAATTACAGAGATGAGAATCAGGTTCTGCATATGAGCCTGTGTTATGAATGGACTGCGCCCGATGTGCCATCACAGATCGATAACCCAAACCTGCAGCATGTGCCGATTCAACAGGCTGGTTTTTCACGCTGGGAAAATCAACTTTCCCAGCATTTGTCCATTCACGGGCTTGTGGAGGAGTTTCCCAAATCTGAGCAGGGATTTTTCAAGGAGATGGGCAGCCTTTCCATTGCGGTGATGCCCATATTTGTAGAAAACGACTGGTGGGGAGTGGTGATCTTCGAGGAGTGCCGCACGAAACGAAATTGGACCAGTATGGAATTGAAAACCCTGCACACCATTGCCAGCATTTTAGGCTCCGCTGAATCGCGTGCACGCGCCGAACAAAAGCTGATCCGCAGGCAAAACACCCTGACCCTGCTGCATGAGATCGTTCGTGAAGCCCTTCAGGCTAGTAACTTGAAAGCCATGGCAGAAGACCTTGTGGGGAGGCTGGCCGGGCTGATCTTCGCTGATGAATGTTTCGTTACTTTGTGGGATGAGGTATCGGTACAGACTTCGCCGCTGGCATCCTATAGCGCGACCCGCAATACCTACCTGCCGCTTCAACCTGTGTTTGGCGAATACACTTTGACCGAGATGGCGTTGAATTCCAACTCGACCCTGGTCGTGAATGATGTGAATAACTCGCCTTATTTTGAACGTGAAATTGCAAGGCAATGCCCCGCGCAATCAGTGATCGTCATTCCATTGGTGGCAGCCAGAAACAAACTTGGCGCGATCATTCTGGCTTTCAAGTCGCATCATCACTTTTTGCCCGAGGAGATCGATGTCTGTGAACAGGCTTCCAATCTGATCGCTCTGGCATTTGAAAAGTTCAAGGTCATGGAGCGTGCCCAGCAGCGCGCAATGACATCTGAGACTTTGCGCAAAGCCAGCGCGGCTGTTTCTGGAACGCTGGAAATGGAAAATGCCGTGACGCATATTCTCGAACAATTGAATCAAGTAGTGCCCTATGACAGCGCATCCATTCAATTGCTGGTGGGGGATGAATTGGAGATCGTTGGCGGGCGGGGCTGGAGCAGCCCGGAGGATATAAAAGGGGTGCGCTTCACCATCCCAGGCGATAACCCGAACAGTGTAGTGATCGAGACAAAAAAACCTTACATCCTCACGGATGTACGCAAGGCACACAAGGCATTCAGCCAGCCGCCTCACGACCATATTCGTTCGTGGCTGGGCGTGCCGCTCCTTGTTGAAGACAAAGTCATCGGCCTGTTATCCATCGACAGCGCCGAGGAAGATCATTTTACAAAGGAGGACATTGAGCTTGCCGTAACTTTTGGAAATCAGGTATCGATCACATTGGAGAATGCGCGTATTTTCCAGGAGACGCTGACCCAGGCGATGGTCGATCCGCTTACTGGAATCTATAACCGCCGTGGATTTTTTCTGCTGGGCGAAGGCAAGTTTGAAGACATGCTCATTCGGAAACGAGATCTTTCCTGTATCATGATCGATATCGATCATTTCAAGAAGATCAACGATACCCAGGGCCACGACACAGGCGATAAAGTGCTGGCGGAACTGGCTGCCTATTGTAAAAAATGTGTGCGTGAGATCGATATTGTCGGCCGTTATGGCGGCGAAGAGATCGTTATTCTGCTGCCCGATACCAGCCTTGATGCAGGCCTCATCGTTGCGGAGCGAGTGCGCTCCACGATTGCGGGTTCCCCCGTGAAGATCAGGGATGATTTCAAACTACCTGTTACCGCAAGCTTGGGTGTGGCCTGCCGCGATGAAAACACAACCACCCTCGATATGCTCATCAAGCGCGCAGATCAGGCGATGTACATTGCCAAACACAAAGGCCGCAATCAAGTGGCTTTTGGAAAATAGGATCAGGCTGGAATCCAGATTTGATACAACCCAAGCCTTCCGTTTTCCCCATCGGATAAAAATTCCGCTTCGACCTTAAACCCGGCCTGCTCAGCCAACCCATGCAGTTCCTCCCCTGAAAAATGGTGCGCGTACCGCAAACCCTCGCCGCCGCTGCGCCAGTCGAGCAGATAATCCCCTTCGTCTACATCTGCATCTGAAAGCCCCACCCGATTCCACGGTTGGATTCGCGCGGTCAGTTTTTCGCTGTTCAAGAATTGCCAGTTGGACAAAATGAATTTGCCATCGGGCTTTAATAGCTTTTTGACCGTTCGTAAAATATCTACGCGTATTTCATTTGATGGAATGTGATGCAGAGTGGCGAATGAAGTGATCAATGACCAGTGAGAAGTAACTGGTGAGAAGTTATCAGTGAACAGTGATAGCTTCGTCAGGTCAGCCTCCCGAAACTCCACCCCCGGCGCTGATTCTGCATTTCGAAGCAGGGGCAGGCTAAAGTCCACGCCGAGAAGCGGAGCTTTGTGACCACGCCGAATCAACTCGTGGAGAAAATGCCCATTGCCGCATCCCAGATCCAAAACAGAGGCATCCGCCTGAATCGAATCGAGGATCTTCTTCACGCCGGGCTGCAGGCGCTGGCGCGTGGCGGAAAATGAATCGCCGAAGCGGTCGTAAAATTCGCGGTTGAGTTCGATCAGGCGTCCGGCGGTGGCGGAATTCATGGCGGCATTATAAACGGTATAATCCCAGCATGTTATCGGCGTACAGAATCGAGAAATATTCACAGGAATTCGAGACCAAAACTCCGCAGGAGATCATCGAATGGGCTGTGGACCGATTTTCACCGTATATCGCAATGAGTTCGTCGTTCCAAACCCAGTCCATGCCGCTGCTGCATATGGCAACGCGTGTGTATCCGGACCTGCCCATCTTCTTTATCGATACGGGCTATCATCTTTGGGAAACCTTGATGTTCCGCGAAAAGCTCGCCGCTGAATGGAGCCTGAAGATCGTGGACCTGTACCGCGCTTCTCGTTGGGATGTGTTTGTGCGGCAGCGTGCCCGCACATTGCCCGGGGAAGACCCGAATCTGTGCTGCTATTTGCACAAGGTGCAGCCGATGCAGGAGGCTTTGCGCGGTTACAAGGCATGGATCAGTGGGATTCGCCGTGACCAGACGTCGGTGCGGGCGAAGGCGAAGTTTTTGGAATTGCAGAAAGACGGGTTGCTGAAGATCAATCCGTTATTGAATTGGACGAAGGCCGATGTGAACCGCTATATTGAGGAAAACAACCTGCCGAAGCATCCATTGTATGAAAAGGGATATCGCAGTGTGGGCTGCGCTCCCTGCACGATCGCCATCGGAGTGAACGATGATGAGCGCGCTGGCCGCTGGGCTGGGCGCGGAAAAGTGGAATGCGGCCTGCACACGGATATGTTCACTAAAAAAGACCTTACCGAGCTTTCGCAGGAGTTTCAAACAGAAGTAAGAGATTGAGTGGAGTGCAGACTTTGGCCTGCGCTGTGGAGCAAGAAAAATAAAGATGGAATTTACCGAAAAAAGACAACACTGGAAAAAAATCAATGCGCTGACTCCGCAAAAACTGGAGTTGGCTCATCGTCTGTTGGAAAAGATCCGCGAAGGCGCAGATGTGATGGCTTTGTTGCGTCGTCATCCGCTGGAAGGCGGCGGATATTTGAACAAGGCCGCACTGGTCGCCGCTTATAACGAAATGGTCGCCGCTGGTACCATCGAACCCGATGGCGCTTTGCTTGAACGCATCCGCATGAAGCCGATGCGCACGCTTTCCGGTGTGACAACTGTGACCGTGCTGACCAAGCCGTATCCCTGCCCGGGGAAGTGTATTTTCTGTCCCACCGATGTGCGCATGCCGAAGAGTTACCTGCCCGATGAGCCCGGAGCGATGCGCGCGCTCGAACATGCCTTTGACCCGTTCACGCAGGTGGAGTCGCGCATCCGCGCTTTGACCAACCTCGGCCATCCCACCGATAAGATCGAATTGCTGATTTTAGGCGGCACGTGGTCATCTTATCGGCGCGATTATCAGGAGTGGTTCGTCAAGCGCTGCTTCGATGCGATGAATAATATTAACGAAGATAAATATAAGATCGAGCCAAAAGAAAAAGCTTCAAATCCTGATGTTGAATTGGCGAAGGCTCAAGCCATCAATGAATCTTCTCTGCATCGCAATGTAGGCCTGGTGATCGAGACCCGCCCCGATGAGATCAATCCCGATGAGATTCAATGGCTGCGCCATCTCGGTGTGACCAAGGTGCAGATGGGCGCGCAAAGTTTTGATGACCATGTTTTGGAGATCAACAAGCGCGGACACGACGTGGAATGCACCCGTGAAGCCACGGCATTGCTTCGCGCGGCGGGGTTCAAGATCGTACTGCATTGGATGCCCAACCTGCTGGGCGCCACTCCGCAAAGTGACCGCGAAGACTTCGCGCGGATGTGGGAGGATTTTTGCCCCGATGAGATCAAAATTTACCCGAATCAATTGCTGGCCAATGCCGAGTTGTACGAGTACTGGCAGCGCGGTGAATTCCATCCATACACCACGGATGATCTTGTAGACCTGATCGCAGATATCAAACCGACTATTCCGCGCTATTGCCGTGTCAACCGTGTCATCCGCGATATTCCGGGGAACAACGTCGTCGAAGGCAACACGCGTACCAGCCTGCGTCAGGATGTGCAGGCGGAAATGAAAGTGCGCGGCACACGCTGTCAGTGTATTCGCTGTCGCGAGGTGAAAGGCAAAGTCGTAGAGTTGTCATCTTTGCAATTGCATGATTTTGCGTATCAGGCTGGCAAGGCGGAGGAACACTTTGTTTCGTTCAATACATCCGATGATGGGTTGGCGGGATTCATCCGCCTTTCGCTGCCCTCAAATGAATCTCCTGAAACGAGCATGACTGATCTCGATGGCGCGGCATTGATCCGCGAAGTGCATGTGTACGGTCAGTCACTGGCGGTGGGCGCGGAAAAAACAGGCGCGGCACAGCATGTTGGGCTGGGCACACGCCTGCTTGAAGAAGCGGAATCTATCGCGCGCGCCAACGGCTTCGGACAACTTGCGGTCATCTCTGCGGTGGGCACGCGCCAGTATTACCTCGATCGCGGCTTTGAACGCGGGGAATATTATCTGGTCAAGAAGATCGTTTGAGTGATTCCAAATAATCCAACACAGCCGCCGCATCCTGTCCGCCGATCTCGGCGTGGGTGAGGAGCGGAATTCCATGCGGACCGGGGGTATCGAGCAGGTTCGGGTAAACCGTCAGCGCGGCTTTGACGATATCGAGTTTTCCGAGCATCGCCGCCGCGAAAATATCGAGACGTGCGCCATGTTCCAGTAAAAACATGGCAATGTCCCTGCGGCCCATGTGTGAAGCGGCGCCAAGCGCGGTTTCAAAATCACCCCCGCCCCAATCCCATGTTGCATTGACCAATGCTGGCTCATCTTCCAGCATTTCTTTGACACGTTCAAGGTCGCCATGTGCCTTACTAACAAATTCATGTACAAGATCTGACTCTAAAGCTGGTTTTCGTTCCATCGTTCACTCCTATTGATAAATGTTCGTTCGAGTGGAAATTCTACCGCTAATCCCGAAGCGAATCAAAATCACGAAGGTTCGACTGCGGCATGTGCAACTTTATCCTTTGAAGAATTTTCGAAGTCCATCACATCGGGGATTAAGAAGCCTGCCGCGCCCATGAGCATGCAGGTGCCGCCCGCGATCATGAACATGATCTGAATTCCAAAGCGGTCAGCGAATGGACCCGAGATCATGAGCGCCAGCGGCGAAACCAGCATGGCCGCGCTAAAGATAAATGAGAACACCCTGCCTTGCATCTCTGGAGCGATAGCTCCTTGCAGGGTCGCACCATACGAACCGTTAACGATGGGCTGGGTCAACCCGAAGAGCATGTTCACGATCATGCCGACCCACAGCATGTTTGGCGGAAGAAAACCGATGATGGCGGCGAACAGACCCATCAGGACCAATCCGCTTTGCGCGGTGATAATTTTGCGTTTGAATCCTCCCCAAATTCCAAGCAGCAGACCGCCGAGCACGACGCCCAGAGAAAACAGGGAAAGCCACCAGCCCAGTTGACTCGCATTGCCTTTGAAGTGATTGGTGATGAGCAGGGGAGTGAGCGGTTCGATGGCGCTAAAGAAAAAGTTGATGACCATCACCAGCCCGAGCAGAATGACCAATCCGCGCCAGGCCATGATGTAGCGGAAACCTTCCCGAAAATCCTGCCAGAAGGTGGAGGGCTTTTTCTCGCCGCGCTCAGGCTGTGGAATCTGCGTAAAGAAAACGATCGAAATCGCAAGCAGCGCCGTGCTCACGTCGATGGCGAGAATGCCTTGCATGGGAAGCACGGAAAGCAAAAAGGCTCCCAGCGGCGCGGAGATGATATTCAAGCCGCCGTTCAAAGCCTGATTGAAGCCCTGCACGCGCGCGAGATGGTCCTTGGGCACGAGCAGCACTACCGATGCGCCAAACGCCGATTGATGAAATCCGCCCCCCACTGCGCGGATGAACAAGGCGGCGTAAATATGCCAAACCTGAATCTGCTCTGTTGCAAACAGGAGGACAAGGGCTAGCGTGGCGATGGCGACGATCCCATCGGAAAACATGAGGATGAGGCGGCGATTGCCGCGGTCCACCCAGGTGCCGATGAATGGGGAGAGCAGCACTTGCGGAAGCAGACCCATCATCGAAGCGGTTGCAAGGGTGGTGGCTGAATTCGTCGTTTGCGTGAGATACCAGATGATGGCAAACTGCACCAACTGGCTGCCAAGTAGTGAAAGCGCCTGCCCCGTCCACAGGGTATAGAAGCGCACCGCCCAATTTTTGTTTGTTTCTTCCATGAAAACACCTCTAAATTTTTTTAGCATGGTAGTACAGTCTTGTTTTTATGGCAACCCACTTTGGAGTGGTATGTTTTTGGAATTGGGAAGCATCTATTTGGGGCAATTACAACCTGCTTTTCGGGAGCAGTGAAAAATGAGTTCGGGCCTTGTGCCCCATCCCCGATTTGTCACTGTCAAAATTGATCGATGACTGGTGGTGGTAAACTCGGAAAGTCGTCAAACAATTAATTACCTTTAGGAGTTCACGTGAAAACAAAACATTGGGTCGCTTTTATCAGCCTCGGCCTGATCTGGGGTTCCTCCTTCCTGTGGATCAAGATCGCCGTGCAGGAAATAGGACCCATCACACTGGTTGCGTATCGGGTGCTTTTCGGGCTTTTGTTCGGGGCCGTCGTCGTATTTTTTCAACGCGTTTCATGGCCGTCCACGCTCAAGGAGTGGCAGCCTTTGCTCGTTCTGGGCATGACCAACATCGCCATTCCATTTTTCCTGATCTCATGGGGTGAGCAGGTCATTGACTCGGGTGTGGCCTCCATTCTCGATGCGACCGTTCCGCTGTTCACCATTTTGGTCGCCCACTTTCTGCTGCATGACGACAAGATGACCGTTCCCAAAGTGCTCGGTCTCCTGCTCGGATTCGCAGGTGTGGTGGTCTTGATGAGCAAGGACATTGGCGCATCGTCGGGCTCTCTGCTTGGGCAGGCGGCGGTTGTCCTCGCATGTGTTTTTTATGCAGGCAGTTCCATCTACGCCCGCAAATTCACAGAAGACACGCCTGGCATCCTGCGCAGTGCAGGTCCGCTGGTTTCTGCGACGGCGGTCATGTGGCTGGCGACGTTTCTCTTCGAAGCGCCTGTGGAAGTTCCCAGCCAGCCGATTATCTGGGCGGCACTGCTCTGGCTTGGAATCCTCGGCTCGGGCATCGCTTTTATTTTGCTCTACTATCTGATCCATGAGATCGGCCCCACCCGCACCACAATGGTGACATACCTATTTCCGCTCAGTGGCGTTACGCTTGGCGTGATCTTCCTGAATGAAGAACTCACCTGGCAGGTGCTGACAGGTGCAACCCTCATCATTCTGAGTCTGGTGGTCGCAAACTGGCAGCCGAAACAGGCACAATAGCTCTGGCTTTTTTTGGAAAAGAAAAACTCAGTCTTGGAAATGGCGGTATATATTTTTCCGCTGTGTGGTGTTATGCTTGGCGTGATATTTCTCGACGAACCGCTAAGCTGGCAATTGTCGCAGGTGCATTTCTCATCATCGTGAGCCTTGCCATCGTCAACTGGAAGAAAAGGGAATCATGACCGAACACCGCTCAGGTTTTGCCGCCATCATCGGACGTCCCAATGTGGGCAAGTCCACTTTGCTCAATGCGTTGCTTGGGCAAAAGATCGCCGCCGTCTCACCGCGTCCGCAGACCACGCGCAAGCGCCAGCTTGGTATTCTCACCATCGAGAATGCTCAGGTTGTTTTTGTCGATACACCCGGCATTCACAACCCCAAGCACATGCTCGGCGAATTTCTCAATCAGGAAGCGCAGGAAGCCCTCGATGGTGTGGATGTGATTCTCTGGCTGGTGGATTCTTCCACCGCGCCGACAGAAGAGGACATCCAAATTGCAGACATCCTCAGCAAAGCCGCGCGTCGGACTCCCCGATTGCTGGTGCTAAACAAAATAGACATGATCAGCGCCGAAGAAGAATCCGCCCGCGGGGAGGAATATTCCAATTTGCTGAATCAAGCCACAGTGATGAAAGTATCCGCCGCGAGAAGGCTTGGGCTTGGAGAAATGCTCGAGACTCTGATCCAAATGCTTCCCGAGCGACCGCCTGAATATCCCGAAGATCAAGTGACCGATTCATACGAGCGCGAGATCGCGGGAGATTTGATCCGCGAAGCCTGCCTCATCCGCCTGCGCGACGAAGTGCCGCACGGACTCGCCGTGCGCATCGACGAATTCAAGGAACGCGAAAACGGCATGGCCTACATCGCCGCGACGATCTTTGTGGAACGCGAATCGCAAAAGGGAATCGTCATCGGCGAAGGCGGCCGAATGATGAAAACCATCGGCAGTCAGGCCCGCAAGGAAATTGAAGATATGGGTGGAAGAAAAGTGTTTTTGGAATTGCGCGTGAAGGTCTCGAAAGACTGGCGCAACGACCCGAATGCGTTGAAGCAGTTGGGGTATGTGAAGAAAAAGTAAACATAAAAGAGCCAGTCCCGCAGAGGGACTGGCTCTTTTATGTTGAGCAGAGTTATTAGTTGTTATGTTTTGAAGTTTCATAACGATTGCCAAACGATAAAGATGGCAATTCAATGATGTTGATAATTGACGCTGCCACTTTGTCCGGGGAGACCAAGAGTCCTTGATTTTTACGTTGAATAAACCGTTCCACATCTGCAAAATCTGATTGTGGTGTCGCGCGAATTAGTGCTTGCATATCGGTGTCAATGACGCCAGGGTCGATATTAATGGGCAGAAACGGATGAGGCTGAGTCTGTTGTTCAACTGCCAGAGAATGGATAAAGTTTTCCATTCCAGCTTTGGCTGCACAATAAAGTGACCATCCATAATATCCTTTCAGTGCCTCCGGAAGAAATATTTGCAAGTACTTTTTTACAAGTTGCAGATTGAAACCTGGCGATAATTTCCGTTAAAATTAAAATAGCTGAAACAAAATTTGTATTCATGCTATTTAATAAATCGGAAAAAGCTTTGTCGGAAGTTTGACCAATAGGAGCCAAGGTCCCTGCATTGTTTATCACAACCAAATCTTGCAATTGATTTGCGTTAATAGATGCGATGGCGTTTGCCACAGCAAGCCTGCTCACTTCTGGATTTGTGAGATCAACAGAAACAGAGAATTCATGTGGCGCAGATCTGGAAAATTCAATAATTTGATACCCTTTTTGTTTAAACTGTTCGCAAAGGGCAAGGCCAAGACCTTTTGAGCCACCAGTTATAAGAAGAAGTTTCATTAGATAATTACCGTCCTTTGAGTGGTTTGAATCCTTCACCTAATGCCTCATGCGCGACCCCGATGACCATAAACGCTTCGGGGTCGCTTTCGTGTACGATGGCTTTTAGCGAAGCGATCTCCGCGCGGTTGACCACGCAATATAAAACAGGGCGAGAATTGCCAGTGTATGCGCCCCTGCCTTCGAGATAGGTGACGCCGCGTTCGAGTTCTTCGATCACGCGGTTCGAAACCTTTTCAGGTTTTGCTGTGACGATCATCGCCGTGCGGACCGTGCCGCCGCCTTCGAGCACCGTTTCAGAAACAATGCCGCTGACGTATAACGTGATCATCGCATACAACGCTTCCTTCCACCCGAAGACAAAACCAGCGGAAAGGATCACGGCCGTATCCACGATGAGATAGCTTTGGGTCATGGGAATGCCGCGCCAGTTGTTGAGGATGCGCGCAAGGATATCCGATCCGCCGCTGGTGCCGCGCGCGCGATAGACCATTCCGTAGCCGATGCCGCTGATGATCGCGCCGTACAACGAATTGAGAAAAATGTCGCCGCTCAGGTCTGTGATCAAAATTTGAGAATACTCAATGAAGTAGGGAACTTTCAAGATCAGGTCGGTGAACAGCGAATAGGTGAGGATCGCAACCGCTGTACGCATGGCGAATTTGACTCCACCGAGGAAACGCCAGCCCAGCAAAAAAAGCGGAATGTTTCCGATCAACACCATTAAACCAATGGGCCAGCCTGTGTAGTGATTGACGAGTTGTGAAATGCCACTCACGCCGCCCGATGCCAGATTGGCAGGGATGAAAAACAAACGCAAACTCACCGCCTGTATCAGGCTGGAGGTGACGATCAACAAATAATCCCGTATGCTGGGCCAATATTTTTTCATAAAGATTCCTTTTTATTCTAAATTTATGAAATCATTATAGCCGAGGGAATGGGAAGGCTGCGATGGGGGCCACTTGCGAGCACGACACTTTATTGCTGGATTAATTTGTCAAAGTTTATAAATCTACAGCCAGGTTTATGGCTACTTTCTGCGTTTTCTAAGCGATAGCAGATTTGCCAACGCCAATCTCCACTTTAAGCTGGACCAGGCTTTGATGGCCTGCTCCGCTTCGGCGCGAGATGGCGCGAGCGGGGCGAACAGACTGCGCGAGAATAATTCGGTTAATTGATCGATCTCGCTGCGCGAAGGCACAATCCACTTCGTCAAACGCGGTGAAGCCTTGATCTCGGAAAGGCGGCGATTGAGATTTAAAGCATAAAAATGGGCGGTCTGATTTCTCGAAGCGTAGCCTGTCACGGGTCGTGCGAGGCGGCGCAGACGTTTGTATAGGATTTGGATCGTCTGCGCAGGCGGAATCCGCTTGATGCGCAGGGTGTCAACTCCGATCCATGCTAAGCCGAGGACAATGACAACAACGACTGGGAACCATGCTTTTTGAACAGTATTTTGGAGCAGGGATGAAAATACGTTGTTGAATGATATTTCTTCCGTCAGGGTCTCGGCTGTGGTTGGATCTGAATTGTTTTCCTCTTCATAAAAAATGACAGGTTCACTGGCGGTCGGCTCGAACTCGACCCAGCCGATGCCTGCAAAATAAATTTCAACCCACGAGTGGGCATAATTTTCGGTGACGATATATTGCGCGCGTTCGAGGTCGTAGCTTCCATTGGCATAGCCGACCACAAGCCGCGCAGGCAGCCCCGCAGCACGCGCAAGCACCGCCATGGATGTGGCGTAGTAATCGCAATATCCCTGCTTGAGATCGAAGATGAAATAATCGGTCACGTCGCGGCCAGCGGGCGGCGTGGAAATATCGAGCGTATATGGGAATTCGCGCAGATAATTTTGAATGGCGAGTGCGCGGTCGTAGGCGTTGGGTTCGGAGGCGGTCAGGTCACGCGCCAGCGCAAGCACACGTTCTGGTACTGAATCGGGCAGCGCTAGAAAACGATTCCGCACCCAGCTGGGATACACACTGGGTGAATCACGCAACTCCTGAGCGCTGACGTTCAACAGAACTGACTCGGCAGTATATGATTCTACGGGGGCGAACGCAGCCAGCATATCTGTATCGAGCAGGGAGGCGTTTTCTGTTTTGCGAGTCCATGCGGCTGTGAAAGGCACATCCGCGCGGACGAGTGAGCCGGTCCAATACAAGCGTTCGCTTGTGTCTTTGGGGAAGGTCACATTGGCATTGACGATGCGATAGCTTGGATCTGTTTCTTCGATCACAGCCTGACCTGCGGGAATATCTTCCGATTCGACAGGCGGATTTGTCCAGCCTGCGCCGGTGTAAATGGAATAGGTCAGTGTGCGCCAGTAATAGCGGGGGACGTTCGGATGCGCGTTACGTGACATGGGCGGCAGGTCGCCCGTGGAAATGGTCATCGCGAGTTGGGTGGAGATTTCAGGGCCAGCTTTCAATAAATAAGAACGCGGCAGGCCATTGCCGAAACCTGTCACCCTGAAATTATCTTTGACCGATTCAAGCCCGAGTGATTCCGCCTGCGACTCGTTCGAGCCAGCGCGTTTTTCACGGAAATCATCGAGGATGTCCTTGATCGAAAAGGTGGAAACAAGAAATGAAGCGGAGACCAATACCAGCGTAAGCGCGCTGACGATCACCAGCGTGTCGATGCTTGTGCTGTCTGCATAATCGGTGTGGGATGTGTCCCAATGCTTTTGCAGGTGGTGGTAGTTGGTCAATCCATACAGGAATAAAAGCAGGGCAAGATGAAGCCACAGGATCTCCTTCTCTTTGCCTGTGTAATCGAGGACGAAAGCCAGCATAACGGTGGATGGCAGCATGCCCAGCATGAATTTTTTGTTGCGATAGATTTGCCAGCCCGCCCAAACTGCGATCAGCCATAAAGCCAGGCACCAGATCAATGTGCGGATGACAGGGTCTTCGATCTGCACACCGCGAAAAATACCCGTAAACCATAATGAGATTCGTCCGCTGAATGCCAGTGCTTTTTGCAGCAGCGTTTCTCTGGAAGAAAGGAATAATGAAACATCTGACGGGGTTTCGTAAAACACCCTATTGAAAAAAGAGGGGAACAGAACAAGCGACTGCCTGATGAATTCAAATACTGCATCGCCCATTTGGCCGATGCGGACGACCAGAGTCAACGGGCCGAGGATCAGCAGAACGAAGCCTGAAAATAATCTCCGCACTCCCCAGCCAGCCAGCAGCCAGGCAAGGCCCGCGCCGATGAGCGTGAGCGGCAGCAGCAAACTCACACCCGCATCGCGGACGATCTCACTTAATGCAAGCGGCAAACAGGCAAGCGCCATCAGCGAGAGCCCGAGGATCAGGTCTTGAATTCTAAAAGTAGGCCGCATCATCCCAGCCTCTTCCATGTCAGGTCGCTGGGTGGGCGGGTGGGGATGGCTTTGCCAGAAGGTGTGATGCGCCACTCCCACTGCCCCTTGCCAGGATGTGCTTCGGGTTGTTGCAGCAGGCTGCGGTTAAGGATGAAGCGGGGAATGCCCAATTCGGCGAGAACGACCGCAAGGGCGTCCGCATTTTGAGGGGTGCCGAATGACGAAGGGTCCATCAAAAGAACAGTTGGGCTGATGCCCTTCCACAATAAATGGGTGAGTGCAGGAATCCAATCGGGTTTTATCGAAGCGGTGATGACGATGAGGCTGATGCGATTGCCCAATGTTGGACCGGCACGGTCGAGCATTTCGGCAAGCGGCAATTGACCGGGTTCGAGCATGGCGAGCGAACGCAAAATTTCCAGCCGATGACGTTCTCCCGATTGCGGCTTCAGCCAGACGGTTTGCGTGCCGCTGGCAAGCAAGCCCACCTCCTGCGGGTGACGCGCACGCAAGCCGCGGTCGGCCAGTGAGGCGGCGAGAATGACACCGAGTTCAACCGTATTTTCCCAGCCTTCGCCCGCCTGTACATTTGCATCGACATCAAGCGCGATCCACCAATCGCTGGCGGGCGCGCCATCCAATTGACGAGCATAAAATTTTCCGCGCCGCGCCGTGGTGGGCCAGTGAATTAATCTCGGGCTGTCGCCATGAGCGAACTCGCGCACGGTCGCCGCATTCACGGTTTGATCCATGATGTTTGGCCGCGGACGTCCATCGCCCATCCAGCCGCCTGGCATGATCTCCACTGTGGGCAGGGGAATCACAGGCGGCATCACCACCAGCGTTGTTTTTTCAGGCAGGAAAATTTCAACCGAATAGATCCCGAATGGATCACCGCTGCGCAGGGTGGTCCCGCCTAATTCATAAACGCCGCGTCGTTTGCAAACTGCATTTGTGTGCCACGTGGTCGTGGATGAATTATCCACACCGATCGCGCGCGCCGCGGAATAACCAGGCAGCGTGGAATGATCGACGATCTCAACCCATGTGGCTGGCACGGGTCCATCATTGACCAGCGTGAATTGTTCTTCGAGTGCATCCCCCACCTGCGCCCATGTGAATCGCACTTCGCGCGTCAATCGCAAATGGGCTTTCAGCGACCACGCCCACAACCCTGTCATCAGCCACAGCCCGCCGAACGCCGCGATCAACGCCTGCCAGATCTTGGATGGGTCAAGCAGCTGCATCGCCAGCACAGTGAAGGTCAGCAGCGGCAGCAACACGGAATTCAATCGCATGCGCGTGGTCATCTTTCCATTATAAACTCAGCCATTGCAGATTTCATAGATCAGAAAGATTTTTGCGGTAAGATAAGCGCATGTCCATCACCCTCAACCCAAACCGCGAAAAAAGTTTGCTGCGCCGCCATCCGTGGATCTTTGCCAGCGCAATTCGTCATGTGGATGAAACCCACGTATCAGGCTCGACCGTTGACCTGCTCTCGTCCGAGGGGCAGTTTCTTGCCCGTGCATCCTACTCCCCAAATTCGCAGATCCGCGCCCGTGTGTGGACATTTAACGACGAACCCGTAGACAAGGAATTCTTTCGCAAGAGAATCCGCGCGGCAATTGAAGTACGTCAGCAGTTGAAGGTGGACAGCCATTCGAATGCCTATCGTTTGCTCCACGCCGAATCGGATGGGATCCCCGGCCTGATCGTTGACCGTTACGAGAATGTCCTTGTCCTGCAATCGTTAACCGCTGGCTCCGAATTCTGGAAGGAAACCATCGCCGACCTACTGGTCGAAGAGACGGGCGTTACAACAATTTACGAACGCTCCGATGCCGATGTGCGCGAACTCGAAGGTCTGCAGCCGATCACAGGTATCCTGCGCGGCACACTTTCTTCCTTTATCTTTCCCATCACTGAATACAACTTGAAATTCAATGTCGATATTGCGCATGGCCACAAGACAGGGTTCTACCTTGACCAGCGCGAAAACCGTCACGGTGTGGGCGAGTTGTCAAAAGACCGCGATGTGTTGAATTGTTTTTGCTACACAGGCGGATTTTCCATCCACGCTTTGGCAAGCGGAGCAAAATCGGTTCTATCCGTCGATTCTTCTGCGGATGCGCTGGCATTACTTGAAGAAAATATTGCATTGAATCACCTCCCCGCAGACCGTCACACTTCCCTTGAAGGCGATGTCTTTCAATTGCTCAGAAAATTCCGTGACGCGAATCGCTCTTTCGATCTGATCGTGCTTGACCCGCCCAAGTTTGCGCCCACCGCTGCCCATGCCGAAAAGGCATCGCGGGCCTACAAAGACATCAATTTGCTGGCCTTCAAATTATTGCGCCACGGCGGATTGCTTTTCACCTATTCCTGCTCTGGTGGCATTGACGCGGCCTTATTCCAAAAGATCGTCGCCTCCGCTGCCCTCGATGCAGGCGTGGATGCGACGATCATCGAGCATTTGTCACAGGGCAGCGATCACCCGGTCAGTTTGCATTTCCCGGAAGGGATGTATTTGAAAGGACTGGTTTGTGTGAAGGGGTAAAGTCACCAGCGAAGTAGAGTTTTCATCATTGACTGGGCCTATTAACTAACGTGCCTCCGAGACATCGATTACTCTTATTAGTGAACCATCTGACATATTTCGTGTCTCTTGTTTGAACTTCCCATCCAGTATTAGAGTCTGCCCATCTTTAGAAAACGTCAACCGATCCGCCATAAAACCAGTTTCCAGGCTGTAAACCTGACTATAATCATTCCCATTCAAAACAAGTAATGTGCCATCCATGTCCATGAAGGCAACCAAGCTTCCATCTGGGGAAAAAGCAAAACGACTGCCATCCTGTACCCCGAGACTGGGAAGATTGAGTTGTATTAATTCCTTCCCGCTTGGAATTTCATATACGACGACCATATACTCATCTCCCAGCCCATAATCCGCAGCCAGACGCACGCCGTCATTTGAAAAAGCTGCCCAGGTTGTTGCTGTGAGTGCCTCGGGGGTTTCAAAAACCAATGAGCCGCTTTGTACGTTCCATAACTCCAGATTTCTCCCGGAACCTCCATTCCTTGTTGCTATATATTTGCTGTCCGGCGAAAACTCCAAGTATGAGATGTTTCTTGAGCCCGTTTCATCATACAGCCAGTTTCCGGCAGATGGTAACGGTTTGCCATCTCGAGCGTCCCACATGCTGGTAATGCCGATACTATCTTGGGTGAAAAATATTTGATGGTCTGGTGAGAATCCGATTCTTTCAACTTGCGAACCAAGCATGGGATCGCTCTCTATATTTGCTATCAGGTCATATATTAATTTTCCATCCGGAACTCGTGAAACATGTAGCGTACTATCTTGAGACGCAGAAGCTATGAACGTATCATCAGGAGAGAATGCGAGCGCCGAAACTTGAAGCAGGTGCGGCTCCAACTCATATAACAACTTTCCTTTCTGAATATCCCATAGTTTTATAGTCCCATCCCGTCCGCCGGTTGCCAGGAAATTTCCGTCGTGGGAAAATCGGGCAATATCAATTTGTGGATGTTCCAAAAGTACGGCTGAATTTATATCTGCAAGGTTGTAGAGATAGGCTCCCTCTTCACCAAGGAGCGCGAATGCTTCATGGTCCGGGGACCAGACAGTAAGCTCTGATGGAAAGAAATCAATGTCAGGTATATTCCGTGTGACAAGATATTCATCTGTTCCATTAATAGTTTTGTGGTCGACCAGAAATTTCATTGCGCTCCCATCGGCTGTTTGGGTGGCAGACGAATCCCCGTCGGCGTTCATGGACTCACATTTGTAGTTAGTACCTTCTTCAAATTGACAATGCTCTACTAATCTGACCACTATCTTATCTTGTTGTTCTCCCATTTGTTGCCATTTGTAATAACTTCCCGGGACTTCAATTTTTATTGAAGGCTCAACCCAGGCTGTCGATTTTTTCCCTTTATACAGATATTCAATGCCAGGGTTGAATTCATATACGCCGGGCGTATTGAACATCAATGCTACGCTGAATAATATCTGTTCGTTTGGGGCAAGTGTAAAAACGTCAGGCGGGGAGGGTTGGACATCAGTGCCCAGGGTAATTTTTGTGATTTCACTGGGCCACTCGCTCAGGTTATCCTGTGCGGCGAGATCCTGTCGTAATTTTTGAACATCATAATTGAGCGTTGCTTCAAACACTTGTTCCGAGTCGGTTTGTATTTGCTTGGGGAGATCAAGAAGGAAAAACCAGGCGTCAGCACCTCCTGTTCCTCCTTGAGGCGGTATAAAAATGTCTGTTGGAGTAGTGGTTGGTGAGTATGATATCAACTTGACGGGGATGCTGTTGCTGATTTGAATTTGATCTTCAATTCCCTTTCCCTTTATGTAAAGCCTCAGGACTGCGAGGTCCCCTGAAAGGTTGATCGGTTTGCCAAGCCAGGTCTGATCTATTTGCTGAACAACGACTGTGCGGTCGATTGGATTGGTTAGTATTTGTGCATCACTGTTTGAACTCCACGAATCTACATAAACAGCCAAGCCGGGATATTCGGCATTCGGTAACGATACAGAGTTTTCTGGAAAGATATATTTTTTTGCCTCTTGTCGAATCCCGTACCATGTCAAAATAACAGTTGCAATGGTGAGGATCGATATTCCAAAGTACGCCCGTTGCTTAATTTTTGGCTTCGTGGAACGTTTGCGGGCAATTCCGATGAGCCAGACCAGTGTTAGCGCCCATCCAACAATGATTAGGACAACCGACTCTATGAATGAACGTGAAACGAAAAGGATCGCTGATACGATTGCAGCGATTAAACCTGCGATTTTCGTCCATCGTTCCAGAAACTCGATGATATTTAATTCATTTTTTTGTTTTTGCATGGATTTACCGCCAGCGCAGCCTTGGATTCCGGTCAAAACGAGATACTGTCTGAAGTTAGTATAAACTGTTTGATGGGACTGCTTCTATTGCCCGAAGACGCCCACGACGAAAAATAGAAAACATGCGAAGACCATCAGAAAAATGCTGGGAAGGAAAATGACCCCAATCGCTTTTCCGGTCGTCAGTGAATGAGCCGCCTGTAATGCGCGAATGTTCAAAACTAGGCTGTAAATGCCAACCACGCTGGTGAAACATTGACCGACGATGGGGACAATGCCAATGACAGCAACCAGAATTGTCAACGGAGCCAGATAAGCCGACAACGCATAGATCGTGCGGCCGAAATCTCCGTGTCCGCCCATAAAAGCGGCGATCAAATTCTGAAACCATGCGCTGATGGCAAGCCCGATCACGCTGAAAAGGGGCGACAGCACAGCCATTGCCAGAGACAGGATCACGGTCAATGTGACAGATTCAAAGCTTCCGAAGAATCTATTGAATTCCGGCATCGCCTTTAATTCGGCGAATTGTGGATTAGCCATGAGCGTAAACGGAAAGAACAATCCGCTGATAATGCTGGCGTACGCCACCCACTCAAAGGCGCGGCCTGTTCCAGCTTCGGGGTCATCGAGGATATCCTCGTAGGAGTTCCCTCCTTTCATCAGCAGTACGGCTGCCCATGCTTCATAAAATGTATAGGACTTTCTCACTGGCTTGGGTTTCGTGAGCGAGAAGGTATCTGAATAGCTGATGGTGTCTTTTTTCTGTGGGGAGGATGAGTAGGAATAACTGTCTGATTCGACGGGCGGTGCGTCATCGAAATAGGGATGAGAGGATGAGGAAGTTTTTGGCTTCTCGTCGTAATAGACAGGCTCATACGAAGGGACGGCGGGTTTTCGAGGTTCGTCTCTGGGCGGCGCGGAATATGATTGAGATGGCTGTTGGGCGGGAGGCGGTGAAAACGAGGCTTGTGGAGGCCGCTGGCTGCGCAATTTTTGCAGGGCCTGCATGGCCTGCGCATTACCGGGGTTCATCTCCAGGCAGATCTCCAAAACCTGAATGCGTTTTTCAAGGGAGGAATAGGTCTCCACAGACCAAAACCACGCCTGAATATTCCCAGGTTCTGACCTTAGAATCAACTCGAGGATTTTCCGCGCTTCCTCTTTCCGCCCCTCACGAATTAACTGGATTGCATTGTTTAGACTTGACATAAGACCTCATGGAAAATGAACGTGCGTAGGGTTATGTAGTCAACGAATAAAAAATGCTCACAGATTCAGTTTGCGAGATACCTGTAATATAGATGCTGCCTAGTATAAATCCGATTTTATCTTTTCAGTCCCGGCAATCCGCCAGCGGACTTGGCCGCTTTCACGGCACGGATGATCGCTTCTGACATTGCCTCCGCCGCAAATGCGCCGACGGTTGAAACGTCGGCTTTTTTTGTGCCTGTTGAAAGCGCGAAGATGACATCGCCATCGAGCATGGTGTGGGCAGGGCGGACGGTGCGCGCGAGGCCGTCTTGTGCCATTCGCGCAACTTTTGTTGCCTGGGCTTTGGTCAACTTTGCGTTGGTGGCCACAACCCCGATGACCGTGTTGCTGCGGCTTGCCAGCCCGAGGACGCCGCGGCCGATCATCTTTTTCATCATCGCAAGCGTGTCGGCGAATTGATCCTTGCCGCCGATCCTCAATGGTCCGATTTTTCCAGAGCGAAGCCCGGCGATGATCTCACCTGATTTCGGGTCGATGACATCGCCCCAGGCATTGACCGCCACAATGGCGCCGACGATCACACCGCCGCCGATCTCCACACTTGCGGTGCCCAGCCCGGACTTCATCGCCAATGCCGCGCCGAACATCTTGCCGACCGATGCGCCCGTCCCTGCGCCCACATTGCCTTCAGCAGGCGGAGCAGACGTAAAACCGCGTGCCGCAGCGGCGGCTGATGCTCCCATCGCTGAATCAGGCCGAACGTCGGCGCGACCGAGATTCAAGTCATACAAGATCGCCGCAGGGACGATCGGCACTTTGGCGGCGCCGGTGTTGAATCCGATCTTCTGTTCTTCGAGATAACGCATCACACCGCTGGCCGCATCCAATCCATAAGCAGAGCCGCCCGCCAACACGATCGCGTGGATTTTCTCAACAAGGTTGACGGGGTCAAGCAGATCGGTCTCGCGTGTGCCGGGCGCGCCGCCGCGCACATCCACACCCGCCACTGCGCCTTTGCGGCAAAGGATGACCGTGCAGCCCGTGAGGGCTTCTTCATTTTGCGCGTGTCCAACTTCGATGCCGCGCACATCGGTGATCGCATTGTTTCGCTTCATGGCTTATTCTTCTTTGATGAACTGCTCATCGGCGGGAAAAGATTCCTTGAATGTGAATGCGAACGGCGTTGGGCCATGCGACTCCAAATGAGCCAGCCGCTTCTTTGCCTCATCGACAGTTGGTACGTGACCCTTTGGAATCCACCACAGGGCGGTATAGGAACCTGAAAATTTCTCGAACCATGCCTGCCGTTGACGTAAAAGATCGGCATGCGTCGTTTTATAAACATATTGCTTCAATTGCTCGATCGATTCCCAAACCGACATGTTGACGAGAATGCGTTCGTCTTCATAAGGGCGGAGATCGGTGGCATTGCCTTCGGCGGTTTGCAGCCGCCAAACGAAGCCCGGACTTGTATCGGCGATGGCGTTGATCTCATCGAGGCGCGACATGAAACCCGCCATGATGGGGTCTTGCGGGGCTGCCTTGCTGCGCCCAATATTGACTTGCGCGATGTGAAATTTGCTCATTCGTTCATCCTTTCTGTTTAAGCTGTTTGCGCATGTACACCCGCGCAAGCCCCGCCTCGAAACGGCGGTCATATTCAACGTAGCCGATGATCTTATACAAGGCTTGGTTCTCGGTCATCTTTTCGTGGGTGTATAGGTAGATGCTGTCGAATCCTTGGCGCTGTGCTTCGGCTTCTGCGAATTCAAGCATGAGTCTGCCGACGCCCGTTCCTTGATGAAATGGTTCCACTGCGATGACATCCAGCAGGAATCCCTCTTCTTTGATGCACATCACAAGCGCGCCGATGACCCTTCCATTTTGCTCCACGACCCAGACCTGATGCTCACGGATCTCATATGCATAATCCATACGCATGGGACCAGGTTCCCGACCGATGCGTTCGATGTAATGCCGAAATGCATTGTGCACACATTCCGTGACGGCGGGCGCGTCTTCCATGCAGGCGCGGCGCAGATGAAATTGATTTGTGCTCACTGGCATTATCTCCGGGGTTGATTGTACGGTTTTCAATAGGCATGGTCAAGCACAGTGATTCTTGAAATCGCTTATGATTAAACGACCCATTTGACAAGAGGAGTGTGACCCTGTGAAATCGATCCGCGAGTATTGGGATTTGTTATCCACCTATCTGAGACCGCAGCGTTTGCAGGTGTTGGGATTGGTTGTGATCTTGTGTGTGGGGATTGGTTTGCAACTCTTCACCCCGCGTGTGCTCCGTGATTTCATTGATCTGGCGCTTTCAGGCGGAGATTATGACCTGCTCGTGCGTACAGCTACCGTGTTCTTTGTGATGGTGCTTGTCACGCAAGTGACTGCCACCGTCGCCACGTACATGAGCGAGCGCGTCGCGTGGACAGCGACCAACCTCCTACGTGTGGATTTGGCGGCACACTGCCTGCGGTTGGATATGTCTTTTCACCAGAAGCATTCGTCAGGGAGTTTGATCGAGCGCGTCGAAGGGGATGTGGATGCGCTTTCCAATTTCTTTTCCCAATTCATCGTGCGGGTCATTGCCAATGCCGTGCTCATCGTCGGTGTGCTGGTGATGCTCTTCCGCGAAGATTGGCGCGCCGGGGTGGGGCTTTCTATTTTCGCGGGGCTTGCCATTTACGCCATGCTGCGCGTTCGCCAAATCGGTGTGCCGCGCTGGCTGGCATTGCGCCAGAAATCAGCCGAGGCTTTTGGTTTTCTCGGCGAGACTCTGCATGGCACCGAGGATATCCGTGCCAGCGGTGCGGTTGGTTATATTTTGGTTCGCTTCGATGAAATTTTGCGCGCCTGGTTTCCCCTGCGCCGCAAGGCTATGGTCGCCTTCAGCATGATTTGGACCACCACGCTCCTGCTTTTCACCTTTGGCACAGGCTTTTCTTTTGGGCTTGGCTACTTGCTGTGGTCGGCGGGTGCCATCACGGCAGGGACGGTCTATCTCATTTTCAATTACACCGAGATGATGCGCCAGCCCATCGAGCAGGTGCGCGCTCAAATGGAAGACTTGCAGCGTGCCAGTGCCAGCATTGAGCGGGTGCGTGAATTGTTCGCCTTGAAATCGAATATTCAAGATGGAGACCGTCCGCTTGCCTCACAAGGTGCGCTGGCGGTGAAATTCAACAATGTCATGTTCAGTTATGGCGACGAAGCAACCGCATTGAGTGGAATCGATTTTCATTTGGAGGCGGGCAAGGTGCTGGGCTTGCTGGGCCGCACCGGCAGTGGAAAAAGCACCATGGCACGGCTGCTGCTCCGCTTATACGACCCAAGCTCCGGGCAGATCCTTTTGGGCGGTGTGCCAACCAGTGCCGCCAAACTCGCAGACCTGACGCGCCGTGTAGGGCTGGTGCCGCAGGAAGTTCAAGTGTTCGGTGCGACCGTCCGCGAAAACTTCACACTCTTTGACCCAGCCATTCGCGATGAAAAGATATTAGCGGCCATTTATGAATTCGAGCTTTCAAGCTGGTTCGATTCCCTGCCGCATGGATTGGATACAGAACTCGGCCCGGGCGGAGGACTCTCGGCGGGGCAGGCCCAACTTTTGAATTTTGCGCGCGTCGCCTTGCGTGACCCGGGGCTGGTCATCCTCGATGAAGCCACTTCGCGCCTTGACCTTGCCACCGAAGCCTTGATCGACCGTGCCACGGCGCGCCTTCTGAAAGGACGCACGGGCATCATCATCGCGCATCGTCTGCACACCGTACAAAAAGCGGACATGATCATGATCCTCGAAAGCGGCGCAATTCAGGAAATTGGATTGCGGCGGGAACTGCTCGCCAATCCTGCTTCGCGTTTTTCGGCCCTGCTCAAAACGGGTCTGGAGGAAATGCTGGCATGAAAACCCATCGCATCCTTTGGGAGATGATCCGCTATCGTCCGTGGTTGTACACGGTCAATGCTGTGTTGTGGACATTGATCCATCTCGCGCCGTTGATCCCCGGCCTCATCATTCAACGTTTCTTCAATGTGTTCGGCGCTGAAACAACCCCAGCCTCCACTGTGTGGACTCTCATCCTTTTATTGATCGTCACAGCCGTTGGGCGCGGCGGGCTTTTCATCGGCGGTATCTTTGTAGACCAACGTCACCGCTTTACCATGAGCGCATTGCTGCGCCGCAATATTCTGGCATCCATTCTCGAGCAGCCGGGCGCATCGGCTTTGAAACACACGCCGGGCGATGCCCTCAGCCGCCTGCGTGAAGATGCCAACTACGCCGAAGACGCCATCAGCTGGACATTGGATGCCATTGGCATGGGTTCGTTCGCGATCGTTTCCATCGGCATTTTGTTGAGCATCAGCGCACGCATCACGCTGTTCGTATTTGTCCCTCTCATCGGTGTCATTGCTCTTTCGCAAATGGCGGCCACACGCATCCATCACTTGCGTAAAACAAGCCGCGAGGCCACGGGGCGGGTGACCAGCGCCATCAGCGAGATGTTCGATGCGGTGCAATCCATCAAGGTGGCAGGCGCAGAAGACCATGTCATCGCGCATTACAGCAGCCTCGGAAACATTCGACGCTCCGCCATGCTCAAAGACCGCCTGATGACCCAACTGCTCGATTCAGTCAGCGCCAGTGCCGTCAACCTTGGCACGGGCGTCATCCTTCTGCTTTCTGTTTCCTCGCTCGATGCGCACCTGCCCCTCGGCGATTTCGCGCTCTTCGTTTATTACCTTGGCTTTGTCACCGAGTTCACGCAATTCTTCGGGCGTTTCCTCGCGCAATATCGTCAGGCGGGGGTTTCTTTCGAGCGGATGATCGAACTGGTCAGCGGCCTGCCCCCGGAGCGGATCGTAGCCCACAGGCCTTTGGATTTAAATTCGAGCACGCCTCTTGTTCTGGACCCTGAACCTGATTCAGCGTCCTTGCAGAGACTCGAGGCGAGAGGCATTTCATATCGCCATCCCAGTTCCGGGCGTGGTTTGGAACGGGTCAATCTGTCGCTGGCGCGTGGTTCGTTCACAGTCGTCACAGGCAGGGTGGCCTCAGGCAAGACGACTCTGCTGCGCGTTCTATTGGGCTTGCTGCCTCGTGATGAAGGCCGCATCGAATGGAATGGGGAGCAGGTGAATGACCCCGCTACGTTTTTTGTGCCGCCGCGCTGTGCTTATATTTCTCAAGTGCCGTGGCTGTTCAGCGGGACATTGCGTGAAAATATTTTGCTTGGCTTGAAGGAAGACCCCGCCGTGTTGACCGAAGCGATTCGTCTCTCCGTTTTCGAGCAGGATCTTGCACAAATGCCCGACGGGTTGGAAACGGTCATTGGGCCGAAAGGGGTGCGCCTCTCTGGTGGACAAATGCAACGCGCCGCCGCGGCGCGCATGTTCGTGCGTCAGCCCGATCTGCTGGTGATGGATGACCTTTCCAGTGCACTGGATGTGGAGACCGAGGAAAAACTCTGGCAGCGACTCGCAGGCATGCGCGATACCACCTGCCTGGTGGTGTCACATCGCCGTGCGGCATATCGGCAGGCAGATCACATTGTTGTTTTGAAAGATGGCAGGGTGGAGGCTGAAGGCACGCTCGCCGACCTGTTAAAGACTTCGCCTGAAATGCAGAGTTTGTGGGAACAGCAAACCTCTTGATTCGATCTACTCCTCCGAGTAAACGTAGGTGTGGTTGCGTCCGCTTTTCTTTGCCATATAAAGCGCCTGATCCGCATGGCGGATGATGTCTTCGATCGATTTGTATGTCGGTGAGTTGACGAACTCAGCGACGCCAATACTTAATGTGACTTGCAACAGTTCGTGATTCTCTGTTTCCACTTCGATGGAAGCCGCGCTTTCACGAATGCGCTCTGCAACAATGAAGGCGAGCCGTGCATCGGTTTGTGGCAGCAGGATGATAAATTCATCACCTCCATAGCGTGCCAGGATATCCACATCGCGGACTTGCAGCGACCTGTGCGATCTGGGCGAGGATTCTATCGCCCATGTCATGCCCGAAGGTGTCGTTGGCCTGTTTAAAACCATCTACATCAAAAAGAATGATCAGGGGTGCGGTGCGGGGGTAGATTGATTAGGGTGCAAGCTCAAAAATGGGGGTTGTACACCGGCCAGACCTGGTGCGCGCCAATATCTGTTCATATGCAAGCATTTGCTGGAGTTCACTTTGAGTGGCCTCCAATGACTTGTTCGCGCGGCGCAGGTCGTCTTCCGCATGTTTGCGCTCGGTGATATTGATCAAGCTGCCTTCGTAATACAACGCATTCCCCGATTCGTCATAGATGATGTGAACATAGTCCTCAGCCCAGAAGGTTGTATGGTCATAACGGCGGAATTCGGCTTCGAACGCAGACAGGACATTGCTCTTTTGGATTTCAGTTTTGAATCTGTCGTTAAAAGCAGTATTTACATAAAGTTCTTCGGCCCTTTTCGCCAGCAGGGTGGCGCGGTCTGGGAATCCAAACATGCGAATCAGTTCAGGGTTGACCTCCAGAATATTCCCGTCGATCGAGGTGCGGTAAAGGCCGATGGGCATATTTTCGAATAACATTCGATACGCCTGCTCTGATTGAATAAGGGCCGATTCCGCCTGTTTGCGCTCAGTAATATCCTGCTTGACGGCAATAAAGTGGCTGATCTCACTTTGAGAATTGCCTAATGGGGTAATGGTCATTTCCTCGAAGTAAAGGGTGCCATCCTTGCGGCGGTTGATCAATTCATTGTGCCAGACCTTTCCAGAGAGGATCGTATTCCAGAGGCTTCTATAGAATTCCTGATCCTGATATCCCGATTTCAGGAGTTCCCCTGAATTCTTTCCGATGACTTCAGCAGGATCGAAACCTGTAAGCTTAGGAGGAGTTGGCCCATAATGGCCTGTGGTGATGATGATTGGCGGCGGCTTCGAGGGCGGCAATTAATAGTTGAAGTTTGGCTTCGACCCGTTTTCTTTCGCTGATATCCCGCGCCACCCAAAGTGTGGCATCTTCACCCATCGGCGAAATGGATGCTTCGAACCAGGGCGTCTGTTCATCAATAAGGATCGGATACTCGATATTCAGAGTTTGTTTTGTCGTCAGGACCTTTTCCATCACTTCGAGGATTTGTTTTACCCTTTCATGTGGAAAAAAATCCTGTAGGTGTTTACCGATCACTTTTTCAGGAGAGATGTAGTACTTGCCCGGGCGGGTGGGGGGAATTCGGGTATAGACCCCATCCCGGTTGATGACCAGCACCATATCCTGAATCGATGCGAAAAGAGCGCGAAGTTCCGCTTCGGACGCGGCCAGAGCTCCTGGACCTGCTTGTGTTCAGTTTCCAGTTTCTTTTCATAGGTTACATCGCGACCGATGCCCACAGTGCCGATCATGTTACCCTGTTCATCCAGAAATGGCGCTTTGTAAACATCCAGGAACAGGAATTCTCCTTTGATATTTCCGTACTCTTCAAATCGCTGCGGGCGTTGACTGGCATGGATGATGGCATCCGAGCCGAGGCAAAGTTCGCCAAAGGTATGCCAGTTTGGATTTTCGGGGTGAGCAGCTCTTTGACGCAGGGCAAAATACAGGTCGGTTTGACCGATGGGTTCATCGGTGTCTTTTGCAATCAACAATTTTTCGACACTCGCCTTGTTCGCAAAGAGATAACGTCCATTCATCTTTTGCCAGAGGTGGGTGTATAGGCGATGAGCTGATACAGGGAGTTTGCTTTTTCTTCGCTGGCGCGCTGGGCCTCCTCCGCCTGTTTACGTTGGGTGATGTCATTACAGGTGATAAGAATGACCACCCTGACCATGACTATCGTGCACGCCGCGCGCAGATTCTCTCACCCACAAGATCGTGCCGTCTTTACAGATCTTTCTGGCCTCTGTTTGTATGCTTTGTTCCATATTTTGCAGGCAGGCTGTAAATCGCTCGCGGACGAGCGCGCGATCCTCCGTGTGGAAAATATCGAACAGCGAACAACCTATTAATTCGTTTGCTGTGTATCCCAGTTGTTCGGCGCCGAATTTGTTTACCGAAACCACGTTCGTCTGCTTTGTGTAAAGTCTGGACGGATTATCTTCGTACAGGATACGATAACGATTCTCACTTGCTTTGAGCGCGCCTTCCATTTGTTTGCGTTCGGTGATGTCACGACCGTTGATGATGACGCCTTTGATGACAGGGTCGTTCGTCAAATAATGACTGAGTATCTCGAAATAGCGCCACTTCCATTTTGATGGCGAGGCGTTGCCGGGTGGACAAGTGGTGTGTTCAAGCCCACTATGATGCTTGGCAATTAAGGTCGGGTGGATCAAGTCGAGGGCGTTTGTTCCGATCAGGGTATAGGGTTCGTATCCCAGCAGGTGTGCGACGGATGGGCTTTCGTAGATGATCCTTGCCTCTGTGTCTACGGCAAGGATGCCGTCTGACGCGTTTTCGATCAGCGCGCGGTAGTATCTTTCACTTTCGAATAATGTTTTTTCGATGAGCTTTCGTTCGGTAATATTGCGGAAGTTGATCACAACCGCCTGCACACTTGGTTCAGCTAGTTGATTGCTCAAGGTGCTTTCCACCCAATAATAGGTGCTGTTTTTATGCTTGTAGCGATACTCCAGCGTGGGGATGCAGGCAGGGTCTTGAATCAGATCGTTCATCGCCTTGAGAACGGAGGAGAGGTCGTCGGGGTGAATATGTTCCAGTGGGCTCTCGTTGATATCATCATCCAGGTCGTAGCCAAACATTTTCCTGGCAGATGGGCTGGTGTATTTTATTTTTCCATCCACTCCCACCAGGGTAATTCCATCGGGGGCTTTCTCGATCAGTGCCCTGAAATGATTCTCGGTCCGCCGCACAGCCTCTTCAGCCAGCCTTCGTTCCACCAGTTCGATCTCGACTTGTTTGGCGAGGCGGGCATTTCTCAGGCTGATGGCGACTTGCCCGGCAAAGGAATCAATTGCGGGCTCATCTTCACTGCTGATGGCTTCACTGCCAAATACGACCAGCAAACCCAGGTCTTCTTCATCCACACGCAAAGGGGCGATGATGCCCTGACTGATCCCCAGGATTTTCATTGGACCGGCCAACGGGCGCATGTATTTGGGGATCGCTTCTGTGAAGAGTTCTTCTGCTTTGTTGATCAATTCTGATTTGCCCGAGGCGATGATTCGGCTGTAGGTGCCGCCTGCTTCAATGGACCAGCAATATCCTTGCGCTGATACTCCCGCCAGTTTTTCAGCATTCTGGATAATGTCATTAGAGAGTGTTGTGTAGCTATGGCAAAGATTCTCGTGACTGCTGTCGATGGTGAGGATGGTTGCTTCAAAGCCCAGGGCCTTGATCTGGAAGGGTATATCTTGGGGTAGGGCTTGTATCGATTGGGCGGCGATAATGCAGCAGGTCGCGGCTGTGTTTTAGCGATTCTTCCACACTTCTGCGCGCGGACAATTCATCCTGTAGCTTTTGCATCAATCGCAAGTTATACAGCCCAGTTGCGATCTGTCCTGCAAAAGATTCCATGACCGGTATATCGTTTTCATCGATGAACTTGCCGTTTACCTTTAGCAATCCCAGGGTCTCATTCTCCACGCGCAACGGTGCGAGAATGCCCGGACCGAGTTTGAACGTGCTGATCAAGGTGTCGGTGAGTGCGCTGATGGATCTTGGGACGATCTCGACGATTGCCTGTTTGACCGATTGGACAAACATGGCTTTTCCGCCATCCATAGCCTGCCCATAGACCGTATTGGAGGAAAACGGGATGGGATGATCCTTCAATAATAGCCCGGTTATTTTTTCAGCTTTGCGGATCAGGTTGGGGGAATAGGATGTGTAGGCAATGGAAAGTGAGCTGGCCTTGTTGACCATCATCACGACTTCCCAGCGTTTGATGTTCCCGACAGCGTGAAAAAGTCTTCGGCTGGAGCCTGTTGAATGGATTGGAGCAAGCGCCAACAGCAGTTCGTGACTGTGACTGAGCGCGCCCTGCACCGGCTCAGGTGCGGTTTTTCGGGGAGGCTTTTGTTGCATCGAAACCATCCTTGCGAATTCACCCGACTTGCGGCCCTCATGAGATGCCACAAATAAAGCCAATATAAATTGACTTTGGCGAATCAAGTTTTGGATTTTCCCGCCGCGTTAATGAGGAATGATTACAGAATTAACTAAAAATGGAACACTTAAATTGCTTGTGTGGGGCGGAGTTGAAAAAGAATATATATTAGTTGATGTGCCTAGTCAAGGATTGCTTTCCGAAAATTGATTTGCAACAGACCGCTGTTTTTACCTGCCATCCCATTGATTCGCAAATTTCAGGATGCGCGAACGGATGTAGAACACGAACGGGTCTGCCAGCAGACGTTTTGCCTTGATCAATTCCATCGCGGCCTGCGGCGTATATCCCTGCGCGATGAGGATGCAGGCGCCCATCGTCACCCCGCGGTGGACTCCGCCTGCGCAATGGGCGTAGACCTTGCCGCCGCTTCGGATCGTTGCGAGTGCGGCTTTTGCTCCGCGGTGCAGGGCGCGCATGGGAATCGGCACGAGGGGAGAGTCAAATGTTGGAAGCCAGAGCAGTTCGAGGGGAGTCGGATGCGGGTCTTTGCGCGGGCGATATTCCACGCGCATGTTGATGACGAGGCGCACGCCGAGTCCGCGCAAGTGGTTGTAATCCTCTGCTGAGGGTGTGGTGCCGATGAAGAGGTCATCGGTGATGGGGGAAAAATTCATGCGTGAAATGGTATCACAAGTGATTGCTGTGAAGAAACCGTGAATCGAAAACGCATCTCCCGCCATTACATTCTTAGGATGTTCGTCACTGTTGAGGGGAAAGAGAATCATGCTAAAGTAACGGCGAAAATCGTATGGATATGGGGCCATACTTCTGGAAATATTTAAACATGATGCAGCCCACCTCACATCATAAAAATAAACAACATCCCATGAGATTTGCGCGTCTTATTTTGATCGCAATGGGAATTGCCCTGCTGTTGAGCACAGGTTTCCTTTTGACGGATAGCGTGAATGCCTCTCGATCCATTCAAGTTGGCATGACGCCAACGATTTCGCCCAGCCCAACGCCAACTTTCGATGCAAGCCGTTTGGATCGTCCCAACGTCCCCGCGATTCTTTCGCAGGTCGATGAAGGTCAGTTGATTTTCTGGGGCGTTTGTATTGCCTGTCATGGAGATCGCGGTCAGGGACTCACAGATGAATGGCGGTTGGGTGCTTATAAGGAAGACGGCAATTGCTGGCAATCGGGTTGTCATGGCAAGGATCATCCGCCGCATGGGTTCGAGATTCCGAAGACACTTGTCTTCCCCGCTTTGAGCATGGCGGGTTCGTTGGGACGTTTTCAAAATGCGCAGCAATTGTATGATTATGTGGTTGAGATGATGCCGTGGTGGAATCCGCGCTCACTTGGCCCTGAAAAAGCGTGGCAGGTCACTGCGTATCTGTTAAAGTTGAAAGGCAGCCTGCCCGATGGCCTGGTGTTAAATGAAACCAATGCCTCGGCTGTGCCTGTTCATCGAAAGGTGACAACCCCGCAAAACACGAACACCGCTATTTTTATTTTTTTGGGGACAGTGATTTTCGCCATGATCGGATTGGTCGCCCGTGATGCATTTGCTGGAAATGAAAACGCATCGATATCCAACCCGATACCTGGTTCAGCGGCCCGACCGAGTTTCTTCGCCCATTTACATCCCCCGACGATTCCCGCCATGCAGGCGCGCTGGCGATACACATTGGGCGCAGGCGGAGCCGCAGTTTTCCTTTCGCTGGTTTTAGTGCTGACTGGTTTGCTGGAAATGTTCTATTACATCCCGACACCGGAGAAAGCGGCCATTTCAGTTGAGACCATCACAAGCTTTGTCCCGTTTGGCGCGCTTGTGCGGAACCTGCATTACTGGTCGGCGCAGTTGTTGGTGCTCGTTGCGTTGATCCATCTTGCGCGGATCATTTTTACGGGAGCCTACAGCGCGCAGCGGAAATTCAACTTCCTGCTCGGGCTGGGGCTTCTCGTTTTTATCCTGTTGCTGGATTTCACGGGCTACGTCCTGCGCTGGGACGAGGGTATCCGTTGGGCATTGACTGCGGGGACGAATCTGCTCAAATCCATTCCATGGATTGGAAATCAACTTTATGAATTCGTGCTTGGCGGCAGTGAGCCTGGGCCCGCTGCGCTGATCCGCTTTTACTCGTGGCATATCTTTGTGCTTTCGCTGACGGGTGCGGTGGTGATGATCTGGCATTTATTCCGCGTGCGCCGTGATGGCGGCATCGCCGCTGCGCCAGCAGGTCAACGTGAGGACTCGGCGCGGATCACGCGTGCCGAATTATTACGCCGTGAGATTCTGGGAATGTTCTTCGGCGGCGTCCTCCTCGTCGTTTTTTCGATCCTCGTGCCTGCGCCCATCGCCGCTCCGATGCGCGGAGCCACCATCGTGGATGCCGATTCAAGCGCTCCGTGGTTCTTCCTGTGGGTGCAGCAATTACTTAAATTGGGTGACCCCTTCCTGTTGGGAATCCTTTTGCCTTTGGGAGTCATCCTCTTTATCGGCGCGATGCCCTACCTTTTCAAAGACATCCAACAAACCGAGCTTGGACGCTGGTTCCCGCGCAGCGGTCAGCGTGTGCAATTGATCTTCATCCTCATCTCGGTCATCATCATGGCGCTGACCGCGCTTTCCATTTCTCAATAAACCATGAAAAAACCTTCCCGACGAGATTTTCTGAAACTGGCAAGCAACTCTCTGTTAGGTCTGAGCGGATTGCTCGGCCTGGGCGGGCTCATCCGCTTCCTATCCTTCGACATGGACCCCGCACCACCCTCTGAATATGACCTTGGCCTCGCAACGGATTTTCCCCCGGGGTCGCGTACTCTGCTCATGCACATCCCTGCCGTGTTGATCCATGATAACGACGGCTGGCAGGCGTTTAGCATGGTGTGTACGCACCTTGGCTGCACGGTGGAGCAAAAGGACAGCGGATACGAATGTCCATGTCATGGCTCGAAATACGATACCGCAGGCTACGTGGCGCGCGGACCTTCGAACACGCCGCTGAAAAAATTGCGCGTTGAAGTAAGTGAAACGGGGAATTTGATTTTGTTTATGAATTAGATCGTCCTTGGGTGGAAGGAGATGTTGTATTTTTGTCACGCGCAATGCCGCTTTGCAGGTTGTACAGTAGAAAGTGGTTATGGCAGAGACCGAATTCGAGCATAATGTTTTCACACCCATAGCGGAGTTGCCTTGGCTTATTTTGCTGTGAGCATTTTCCTTTCAGCTTTTTTGTTATTTCAGATCGAACCGATGGTCGGCAGGTTTATCCTGCCCTGGTTTGGCGGGACATCTGCCGTCTGGTCAACGGTTTTAATGTTTTTCCAGATATTGCTCACCGGCGGCTATGCTTATGCCTATTGGCTGGCTGGCCGCGGGCAAAATCGGAAGCGGGTTATGATCCATGTGGCATTGTTAGCCGTATCACTGATCGCCATATTGATCTGGGGATTTATATGGAAATCGCCGATCATCCCCGACCCGAATCAGCAGTCATCCTCAACTACAAACCCGATCTGGGAGATTTGCAAATTGTTGGGGATTTCGATTGGCCTGCCGTTTTTCCTCCTCGCAACCAACAGCACCCTAATGCAGACTTGGTGTCACCGTACTTGTCCGCATCGTACTCCGTATGTGTTATATGCCTTGTCGAATGCTGGGTCTGTTTTAGGTCTCCTCAGTTACCTGTTGATCGTAGAACCTGCATTGACACTTCATGCGCAGAGGATCGCGTGGTCGGTTGGATATTTACTTTTCGCACTGCTGGCAGGTTATGGGGCGATCCGCAGCCTTCAGATCAAGTCC
>NZ_JADJKT010000011.1:0-70110 GCF_016705895.1 Candidatus Villigracilis affinis
AACCGATGTTCAACCAATTTCGCATGGGACACGACCGCCTTCGCATTTATTAACTGTCTCTCGATAAAAAATATTTCTCGAATCTATCATTGAACTGAAAATTGCGCACCCTCCTCGGGAAGGAATGTCAGCAGACAGGGGCCACCCACTTGGTCATCCCCGTTTTTACACCGCAGATTTCCTCAAAAACGGACTCAACCCCACATCATTAATGCTATACTCATCCTATCAAGCATCCCATAAACATATCCTCTACGAATTTTATTCAGGCAACCCACTAACGGAAAAAGAGGAAATCAAATGACAAAACTGATTCGTTCGTTCATAAGCTCTGTAACTGCCATATTACTGCTGGCGTCCTGTTCGCTCACCGGCGGCGCCGCAGATGCAGCAGTTGCGCAAGCCACCCCCGCCCTCCCCGCTGTTGTGACCATAGAACTCGGCATGCTGGCAGATACCTCGGTCCCATTCAATACGGTGGGACAGGTGATCAAATATACTTTTAGCGTCAAGAACTCAGGCACAGCATCCACCCCCGGGCCTATCATCGTGACAGGCGCAACCTGCCCCGAGATTCTCACTGTCGGCAATCTCGATGCCTCGCTCGATCCAGGAGAAACGGTCGTTTGCACATCCTCCTACACCATCACACAGGCTGACCTCGATCGAGGCTCCGTCACCACCACAGCGATGGCCACTGTGAACAACGTTAATTCCAACCAAGCCACCACCACGGTCGCCACCGTTCCACCTGTGATCCTGAAATTAACCAAAACCGCCAACCCCACAACATATGACCGCGCGGGTCAGACCATTACGTATACCTACGTCATCACAAATGTCGGCGCTGCCACGCTGGGACCCGCTCAATTCACAGTGACCGACACGGGCATCCCAACTCCCATCAATTGCGGAGAGGCGACTGCAACCCTCGCTTCAAACGCGACTGTAACCTGTTCGGCCACTTATACAACTACTCAAGCTGACATGGGTGCGGCATCCCTTTCAACCAATGCAACCGCAGCTGGCGGCGGCGCTCCCACATCGCCCCCTGTGGGAGCCACCGTCACGAAAAGCGCCACCACGGTCACCCCATCTGCCTCAAGCAGTTCGCACACGGTCATCGAAGGTGAATGGATATGGCAGATCGCCCGTTGCTACGGAGTCGACCCCAACAAATTGGCCGCAGATAACAAGGACAAGATTCCCGACCCGAGCAAGATCAAGCCCGGGGTAGTCCTGACCGTGAATAATCCAGGTGGTTATTCCAAATTCTATGGTCCGCCCTGCATCACATTCGTTTCTCACACACTTCAAGCTGGAGATACCTGGGCCACCCTCGGCCAAAAATACAGCGCCGACCCCACCGTTTTGCAATTGGCGAACGCAACCACCAGCCTGACCTCAACGGGAAGTGTCATCAAACTCAGGATTCCCAATTATTCCGCAGGCACCGTGACGATTCCTCCAACACAAACCAAGGCATTGACGTTGACCATCACAGCCAACCCGCTGACCTATGATCAGGCGGCACAAGTCATCACCTTTACCTATATCATCAAGAACAGCGGAACAGGGAATCTGGGTCCTGCTCAGTTCACAGTAAGCGGCGGACTGCTCGGCGCCACGCCGTTGAACTGTGGCGATGCGGCTGCAAGTATTGCCCCCGGCGCAACAATCACGTGCACATCCGCGTACACCATCACCCAGGGAGACCTGACCCTCAATTCGATCTCACACCAAGCCACCGCATCAGGCGGAGGCGCGGGACCGTCACAAGCTGCAAGCGTCACGATCAATAAAGTCACCAAACTGCTGACCCTGACCATCGCCGCCAATCCACTCACCTACACGCAGGCTGGTCAGATAATTACTTTTACATATGCCATCAAGAACAGCGGCAGCGTGAATTTGGGACCCTCCCAATTCACCATCACCGGCGGATTGCACGGTGCAACCCCGATCAACTGTGGTGACGCCACCGCCACCATCCTCCCCGGTGCTACCCTTACCTGCAGCGCCTCTTACACCATCACCGATGCCGATCTCGCGGTCCCCACGCTCTCGCATATGGTCATCGCCTCAGGCGGAGGTGCAGCGCCATCGCAGCCTGCAAGCATCACGATCGCGAAGCAATAAATTCAGTGCGTCGCACCAGACGGGTAGATTCTTTCTCATTAATGAAATAAATCTACGGATAAGCAGAATCCAATTAAGTCTGGTGCGACGCACCCTCTCTGCCGCAGGGGGGCCTTGGCCCCCAGGGGGGGCCCCCCCCCCCCCCCCCCCCCCCCCCGCCCCAAGAAATTTAACAAAAAATCGGATGTCAAGATGACATCCGATTTTTTGTTCATTTGCCCAACCTTCCCCGTTCCACATCAATCACTTCAATCTCCAACTTCTTAAACAGCGGACCGGGCTGATTCAACTTCTTCCCAGGCTGTAACTCGCTGGGTTTCCATTGCAAACCTTCGACAGGTTTATAGCGCAACACCGTGTGTGTGCCCAACGAGTCACTCACCTCTTCGGTGTATTGCTCGCCGAACAGCGGAGTCTCGTAATTGAAGAAGCCATGCAGTTTTTCGCTGGTAAACGGCAGGAACGGGGCGAAGATGACCTTGAGCGAGTCAATGGCTTTGAGCGCGGTGTAGATGGTCTTGCCCGCTTCGGCTTTGTCCACTTTGATGGCAGACCACGGCGCATTGACATCGAGATATTGATTGACCACGGTGGCGAGTTTCATCGCTTCACCCACGGCTGAGCGCAGGTGCACGGCTTCGAGTTCCGCGCCCACAGTGTTGAATCCGTTTTCGATGGCGGCGAGCAGTTCAAGGTCCGCGGGGCGAAGCGTGCTCAAATCCACATCAGGCACCTGGCCTTCCCAATTCTTATAACAGAAAGCCAGCACGCGATTCGCAAGGTTGCCCCATGTGGCGACCAATTCGTTGTTGTTACGCGCCACAAACTCAGCCCAATCCCAATCGCTGTCTTTGGTTTCGGGCATGTTGATGGTCAGATAATAGCGGATGGCATCAGGGTCGAAGCGTGTGAGCGCATCGCGTCCCCACACCGCCCAACTGCGCGAACCGCTGATCTTCTTGCCTTCGAGATTCATGAATTGATTGGCAGGCACATCGTACGGCAAAATCAGCGGGACTTCCTCGCCCGCGAACAGCTCCATAAATGCACTGCCGACGCCCATCAATTCAGCGGGCCAAAGCGATGTATGGAAGAAGATATTATCCTTGCCAATGAAATGGAATTGCTTCGCGTTTGGATTCGTCCACCAATCGCGCCACGCTTCGCCATTACCCGATACCTGACTCCACTCAATGGGCGCAGAGAGATACCCGATGACGGCCTCGAACCACACGTAGAGTTTCTTCGTGTCCCAACCCGCTTCATCCACAGGGACTGGGATGCCCCAATCGAGGTCACGGGTGATGGCACGCGGCTTGAGCCCTTCGGCTTCCACCTTGCGCAGGGACTCACCCAACACGGTATCGCGCATGTGGTCGGCGCGGTCTTTGAGATATTTCACAACATCGGGCTCGAGCTTCGAAAGGTCAATGTAAAAATGCTCGGTGTCGCGCAACTCAGGCGACGAGGTATCGCCCTCCACCTTCGACTTCGGGCTGACCAGTTTGGTCGGGTCGAGCACGTTGCCGCAGGCATCGCATTGGTCAGAGCGCGCGCCTTCCGTGCCGCAGATGTAGCAAGTGCCTTCGATGTAGCGGTCAGGCAGGAAGCGATTCAACCCGGGCGAAAACCACTGCGGCTCGGTCTTTTTGAACAGGAATCCGTTTTTCTGCAACGCTAAAAAGATGGTCTGCGAAACCTTGAAATGATTCTCGCTGTGCGTGGTCGTGTACAGGTCATACGAAATGCCGATCTTCTGGAACAGCTCAATGAAGCCTTCGTGATAGGACTTGTACACTTCCTCCACTGGCTTGCCGAGTTTGTCCGCGCTCATGGTGACGGGCGTGCCGTGCGAGTCGGTGCCGGTGATCATCAGCACCTTGTTCCCCTTCAAACGATGATAACGCGCGGCAATGTCACCGGGCAGGTGTGACCCTGTCAGGTTCCCTACATGGATTTCAGCATTGGCATAAGGCCAGGCAACTGCGATCAGGATGTTTTCAGACATAAGATACTCCATAAGGAATTAGGTGATTAGGAATGGGATTGGGACACATAAGTGTCTCATACAATTTCCTAATTTGTAATTTGCAATAAAAAAGGCCGTCCGCAAAATGGACAGCCCGTTTTCGTTCAGGTATACAGACCTAACGTGCTTTCCACTCGCGGCAAAACATCTCCATTTGCATTCGCATGGCCATGGTCATTGTCACCATTGGGAATTCAGGTCTGAATTTCATGAGCCGTATTTTAGGCCGTGGAAGATGGTTTGTCAATGGGCGGTTTTTGTTTCATGCGCGAGACCGCCCAAAGAGATCCAAGCACGATGAGTGTCGTCCCCAGGCTCCACAGATCCTTGTCTGTCGAAGCCTGCTGCAACAACGCGAACAGCGAGAACAGCACCAACACGATCAAAAAGAGGAATGCGTAAATGAAACTGCGCGATTTTTGCACCAGCGTGCCGATGATCCACACAATGGGAATGAGATACGGAATCTGGTCATACGCCCAGAGATAGATCGTGCTGACAAAGCTGATCGGGATGATGACATTAAACGCCTCCCACGCGGACAATTTAGCCTGATTCTGCCAAAGGAAGAATCCAGCCAGCCCAAGCAGGATCAAACTCAAGGTCCCGCCCAGAAGCGGCCAGCATGGCGAATTCCCGTTACAGGCAAGGTACGCAAAAGCCCACACATTCGAGTGGACTCCCTGAGTCCGATCCATCACCGCTTCGCTCGCGCCGCGGAATTTGACCACCCACAACGGGTCTTGAATCATCCCAATGAGCAGCAATGCAATTCCGCCGATCGCCACGCCGTAAATGGCTTTCCAATCGCGCCGTGCCAGAAACCAGATGCCTGCAAAAAAAGAATGGTGATTCCCTGCGGGGGTTTGAGCATCGTTAATGAAAGAACGATACCCGCCAGCATGGACTTGTCTTTCTCCAGCAAAAGGATCGCCGCCAAGAGTGCCAGCAACGCAATCGCACCGACCGAACCCGTGTGCAGGGTGAGATACATCGGCCCAAAGAAAAACATCGCCGCAAAAATGGGAACCAGCAACAGACGCTGTGCAGATTCCTCCCAATGTGCAAGCAATAAAAATATCGTAGCAGCGACGATCAATAGTGTGATGACCTGCCATGTGATATAGGCCACTGGCAGCGAAAGAAAACCCAGCGGAATGAAGAAGATCGCCAATGGCAAAGGATATGGAAATATTCGATTGGGCTGCCATTTGATTCCGTACGTTTCATGGCCTGCCAGATATTGTTTTTCGTCGTATGGGTTTTCGCCATCGATCAGCATCCGCCCCGAAAGCCAAAAGAAGGTGAAATTCGAGTTTTGAAAATCAAAGGTGTTGTAACTGAGCCGCGCGCGTAAGAAGATCATGCCCCCGATCAAACTCAATGTAACGATAATGCCAAGTGTTTTTTGAATGGATGGTTTCATTATTTTCTATAAATGACAGTCACCTTGAATGTGACTGTCATTTCATAATAGACCTTTTGCGAAAGTAAAGTTTTTACAAAGACACTGAGGCGGTGCAAGCGAAATAGTGGTTTCCTCTGTGTCTTCGTGCCGCAGTGGTTCAAAAGGTTTTCACACAATTGTATTGTGACTTATGCAAGAGGTCTAATCCATTTTTACTTGAGCAAATCCTTTAACTTCGCAAACGGTGAATCGGACAGGTCTTCACGATGACCGCAGTCTTTTTCATTCAAGTTCTGGCCGCATTCGGTGCACAGGCCTTTGCAATTGGGTTTGCAGATCGGGCTGATGGGCACTTCGAGCAGGGCATACTCGCGCAGCAATTCGCCGAGGTCAATATGGGCATCCTCGGGCAGAATCAGCGCGGATTCTGTTTCGGAGCGTTTGTCGAAGGCGTATAACTCGGTGAACGACCAATCCAATTCATGGTCGAAGTCGCTGAGACAGCGCACACAGCCGAGCGTGGTTTCAGCGGAGAAATCTGCCTGCACCACGAGTCCCTGCGGGGTTTTGCCGACATTGACAATACCATCAAAGTTGCGCAATTCAAGGTCATCGCCGAGGACGATCTTGTCGAATTCAAAGGGAAAGTCGTAGTTATTACCGACTTCCTCGTAAATGATAAAGCCAACGTTAATGCGGAAAGGTTTTCGGGAACTAGGCATGGGAGTGGGAAATGGAGAAGGATGAATGATGAAGGATGAAAAGTTAGCAGGTTGCAAGGGTGACAAGCTGTTCACCGATTCTACTGCCACTACTCAATTTCTACCTAAACTTTTCTATCCACAATATATTTCGCGAGGTTTTCCAGCGCTTCGCGTTCGGCGCAATTTTCCAGCGTCGCCAGAATCGCGAGGGCGCGGTCCACGTGGCGCTCGGCTTCGTGCATGGCGAGGCGCGATGAATTGCTGGCGCGGATATTTTCCACGAGGCGGGTCATGTTCTCGGTGTTGGTCCAACCGCCATTGGGCAGGGAGAGGACATCGGCGTCGTCGGGATTGGCTTCAGCGTAGAAAATGGCTGGGAGCGTGACCAGCCCGTTATGAAGGTCAGAGCCGAGGGGTTTACCCACGGCAGCCTGTTCCCCGTTGAAGTCGAGGATATCATCCACGATCTGGAAGGCCATGCCGACTTGATATCCGAAATCGCGCATGGATTCGATCATGCCGTCATCCACGGGGCTGACCATGGCCGAGGCGCGCGAGGTCATTTCAAATAACGATGCGGTCTTGGCGTAAATGCGCTTGTAATAATTATCGCGGCTGATCAACCCGCGCGAGGTGAACATTTGCGTAAGCTCACCATTGACAATGATCGCAAGCGTTTCAGAAAATAATTTCATCAATGCCAAATGATCGGCTTCGGCGGCGAGTTTGGCGGCGCGCGCAAACAGGAAGTCGCCTGTCAATACAGTGGCGGGCGGCGACCAGCGCGCATTCAAGGTGGGCATGCCTCTGCGGAGCAAAGCGCCATCGATCAAGTCATCATGGACGAGGGTGGCTGTGTGGAGAAGTTCAACTGCCGCACCGAGGGTGACGAGTTTATCGAGGGGCGCATTCAGCATATTTCCGACGAGCAGGCCAAGGGTGGGTCGGACTCGTTTTCCGCCTGCCGCAAGCAAATGCTCCAATGCGGCGCGCAAATCGGGATGGCTTTCATCCGCCTGCATCCGCATTCGTTCTTCAACGAGTTTGATTTCCTGTGTTACTGGTGAGAGAAAAGTTACTGCGTTCAAATCAGTCTCCCCATGCAAAGAGCCGTGCCGCATTGGCGGTTGTAATGCTGGCGATCTCCGCAGGGCTTTTTAAATGGATTTCTGCAATTTTATCAGCAATATGACGAACATAGGCAGGTTCATTGCGTTCGCCGCGATGCGGCACCGGGGAGAGAAAAGGCGAGTCGGTTTCGATGAGGATTCTGTCAAGGGGAATTTGTCCAATAATTTCGCGCTTTTTGTCCGCAGTTTTATAAGTCACCGGACCTGTGATTCCGAGGTAAAAGTTGAGCGCAAGCGCTTTTTGGGCGGTTTCGAGATCGCCATTAAAAGAATGAAGTACGCCCGGCCGTTCAGCGAGCGCACCGCTCAGCCCGCTCTTCCACTCGCTCAAAATCGCGAGCAGGTCAACCGAGGCATCCCCCGTCCACGCATCACCTTCTTCGCGCATGTGAATGACCACGGGCTTCCCCACTTCCTGAGCGAACTGCAACTGCCGCTTGAGCACCTCGCGTTGGATCGCCCGTTTTTCGCTTTCCTTCACCCAGTAATAATCGATTCCAATTTCACCGATGGCGACCACTTTCGGATGATGCGCCAAATCCTTCACTTTTTCGAAGGTCTTTTCTGTGAATTCATCCAAGTCAGTGGGATGAAACCCGACCGCCGCATACACGCTGGGATTTGACTCTGCCAACTGCACCGCATCTTTGCTGGACCTGTGGTGGAGTCCGGGTACGAGCAGCCGAATCAACCCCGTATCATTCGCGCGCTGGATAACTTCCGCGCGATCAGGGTTGAATTTGTGATAATCGAGGTGGCAGTGCGTGTCGGTGAGTTGCATGGAGGGCGGGTTTGAAGGTTTGAAAGTTGCAAGTTGAAGGTTATTTGCCTTCATGAGGACGTGTTGGGATTTGCTAATCTTTCAGAATTGCGCCTCAAAAAACGCCGCCTACTTTCTGGCGGCGATGTTCTTTGTGGGCTTGTTAAGATTATACCGCGTGGAATTTATGGCGGGTTCGACAGAACTTGCAACCCCGCCGCTCCGCTTCGACAATGGCCTGATCGCTCGACCAGAAGAAATTCCGCTCGCCGATGGTTTCCACCAACCCGCCGCGCTCCATCATTTGTTTGGCATTGTCGTGCAGGCCTGCAAACATGAGCGTGCCGCCCTGCTTGTGAAGCCGCTCATGCAGGCGGTGAATGGCTTCGATCCCCGCTGTATCGATCAGTGACACGCCGCGCATCGAAAGAATGAGAGCGTGAGTCTCTTTCAGGTTGGAAAAAGCCTCGTTGAATTGACCCGTTGCCGCGAAAAAAAGCGGACCCGTGAGAAAGGCCACGCGCACGTGCCTGCAATGCCCATCGGTTTCAATTCCTTTCTCCCGTAATCGCTTGATGTCCACATCCTGTACAGTGATATCGATGCTGGCAATTTTGTTGAGGAATACCGCGCCCGCAAGAAATGAGCCGATCAGGATGGCCTGCGTCAGGTCGAGCACGATGGTGGCAAGCATAGTGATGGTGAAAGCGATCATATCGGTCTTGAAACGCTTGCCAAAAATGAATTTGATCGCGTCCCATTCGTTCATGCGCACGGCAGTGACCATCAATACGCCAGCCAGCGCCGCAAGCGGAATCCGCTCCATGAAAGCGGTGAGAAGGAACATCGAAAGCAAAATCCCAACGGCATGGATCACACTCACCAAACGAGTCTGCCCGCCTGATTTGATCCCTACACTGGAGCGTGCAATAGCCGCCGTGGCAGGGACTCCGCCGAAGAATGGAATCACCATATTACCGATGCCCTGCGCGATGAGTTCCTGATTCGCCTGCAGGCGCACGCCCGTCATATTCGAGCCAACCGCGCCGCACAACAACGATTCAACTGCGCCGAGCGCGGTGATCGTCAACGTAGGGGCGATGAAATCAGAAAGATTCTCCCAGGGAATATTTGCAAGGGTCAGGCGTTGTTCGAGGAACAAGGTTTGAGGGATGACTCCGATCATCGAGACTGGCCAACTCAAAATCCAATTAAGAAGCGTGGCAAGGATGATTCCAAGAAGGGAGGCAGGAAAGCGCGCATTCCATTTGGCAGGCCAGAACAGCATCGACCCGATCACGATCAATGCAAGCACAACGGCATGCCAGTCGGGTATAAATGGTGTGTTTAAATATCCAATGAATTTTTGTGCGGCGGTTTCAGTGGCCGCAGTTTTGACACCGAAAAAGTTATCGATCTGGCCGATGAAAATGATGAGCGCGATGCCAGAGGTAAATCCGCTGATGACTGGCGCGGGGATGAATGCAATGAAGCGGCCCAGACGCATGATGCCGATCATCAAAAGCAAAAAGCCAGAAAATAACCCCGCCACCCAAATACCTTCCAGCCCGTAACGCGTGACGAGCACGATCAACACCGCAGACATCGCCCCCGTTGGTCCGCTGATCTGATATGGCGCGCCGCCGAGCAACCCCATAATAAAGCCTGCAAGAATGGCAGTGACCATTCCCGCCGCCGCGCTGGCTCCTGATGCAACACCAAATGCCAGTGCCAATGGAAGCGCAACTGCGGCAACGGTCAAACCTGCAAGCAGATCCTGTTGAAATTTTGCGGGTGAATAATTTGTGAATTCATCTTGATACAATCGCACAAGGCTTCTTCGCGGCATGTTTATTTCTCCACTGTAATCTTATCTCCAATTGCTGTTGTTTGTTAATGGAATTTTACGTCGCTGCATTTTCAGGCGACTCGATGACTTCCGACGCACAAAATGCGCAATCGCGCCTCTCTGCCTCGACGATGGCCTGGTCGCTGGACCAAAAGAAATTTTCCTCGCCGATAATTTGTACGAGTCCGTCACGCTCCATCATGGCGCGTGCGTTGTCGTGGACTCCTGCGAACATGAGCGTGCCGCCCTGTTTGTGGAGTCTTTCATACAGGCGTTGAATTTCCTCCAGACCTTCCGTGTCAATTAACGGCACGCCGCGCATGGACAATATCAATGCGTGCGTGTCTTTCAAATTGGCGAAGGCCTCATCAAATTGACCTGTGGCCGCGAAGAACAATGGTCCCGTGAGAAATGCCACGCGGATATGTTTACATTTGCCAGCCGTTTCAATGCCGCGTTTTTTGAGGCGGTCAACATCTACATCCTGAAGATTGATATCAATGCTGGCGATCTTGTTGAGGAAGACGGCTCCTGCAAGGAATGTGCCAAGCAGAATTGCATCTGTGAGACTGAGAACGACGGTGGCAAGCATGGCGATGCTGAAGGCGATCATATCGGTCTTGAAGCGCTTGGCAAAGATGCGCTTGATCGCGCTCCATTCATTGGAGCGGATGGCGACCACCATGAGAAGCCCTGCCAATGCAGCCAAAGGAATCCGCTCAAGGAATGGGGCGAAGAGGAACATGGCGATCAATAAAAAGATGGCTTGAAAGATGCTGACCAAACGCGTCTGCGCGCCTGATTGAATAGCGACCCTGGTGCGGATCATCGCAGAGGTTGTGGGAATTGCGCCGAAGAAAGGCAGGGTAATGTTGCCGAGTCCCTGCCCGATGAGTTGTTGATTCACTTGCAGTCGAACGCCTGTCATGTTCGAGCCAAGTGCGCCGCAGAGGAAGGCTTCAATCGAGCCAAGTGCGGTGAGGGTCAATGCGGGGGCGATGAAGTCGGAGAGATTCGCCCACGGAATTTTGGTGAGGTCGAGGTGCTGTTCGAGGATCAATGTCCGGGGGATGGAAGTGATGGTCGTGACTGACCAGCCTACAGTTAAATTAAGAAGCGTGGCGAGGATGAGTCCAGCGAGGGAGGATGGGAAATATCGATTCCATTTTTTCGGCCAGAGCAGCATGGTCGCAATGACGACGAGTCCCAGGATAATGGCTTGCGGATTTATGACAAAGCTTTCGTTGAAATATCCAATAAGTTTTTGCGCGGCGGTTTCGGTAGTGGGGGTGTGGATGCCGAGCAGATTGTCCATTTGGCGGATGATAATGATGAGGGCGATGCCGAGGGTGAAACCGCGAATGACGGGCGCGGGGATGAAGGCGATGAAGCGGCCAAGTTTGAGGAGACCGATGGTGAGCATGAGCAACCCTGAGAAGAGGGTGGCGAACCACATGCCTTCGAGTCCGTAGCGATTGACGAGTACGATCAGCACTACGCTGGTGACGGCTTTCGCTCCGCTGATCTGATATGGTGCGCCGCCCAATGCACCGATGACAAGTCCGCCGATGATGGAGGTGATGAGTCCCGCTGCTGCGCCCGCGCCTGACCCTGCGCCAAAAGCCAATGCCAATGGCAACGCCACCGCCGCAACGGATAGACCCGCGATCAGGTCTTTTTGAAAACTGGCAAACGAATACCCTGAAAACTCGTCTTTATATAGACGAGCGAGACTCCTTCGAGGCATAAATTATTCTCCAAAATAAATAGTTATCTGCAAAGGCTCGTGCTCCCCCAAGGCGTCCTTTGTTTTAGTTGTTGGATTCTATCATAGGGTGTCTTAATTAAAAATAAGGGCTCGTAGGTCAGTAAGACCTATGAACCCTTTATTAACTGATTTCTTCAAAGATTGCAATCGGGATTTTTCTCTTCGTCATCTTCTGATACTCCAAATAGGGAGGATGCTTTTTGGTAAGGTAATCCCACAGACGGGCGTATTCCTCTCTTTCGGCGAACCTCGCGTTGGTGCTGATCGTTTTACCTTTTACTTCGAGGGTAGCTTGCGGTTGACTTTGCAGGTTGAAATACCAATCGGCATGGTTATCCTTGCCCCAGTTGGATTCGACAATGAGATACTTGCCTTCGTGGAAGAAGTATGCAATTGGGATGCTACGCATCTGTCCTGATTTTCGCCCGACCGTATTCAAGACCAGGATGTTTTGCGAGCCGAGTTGTGTGCCAACCCGTCCGCGTGAGATGCGAATGAAGAAGGCATTGATCTTCATGAACCATTTGATAAAAGCGTTTTTCATTGTGTCCATCCAAATAAATATTATACATTAGACGTTATCGGTATTAAGGATTTTGGCATAAAAAAGCCGATTTTCAAGGGCATTTTATAGTCCCGTCGGTTATTTCCGATAAAGTCTATTATGTTCGATCTCGAATTTGAGGAAGCCCATATATTCGTCCTGAAATATATATTTGGTGTGATGTTGTTCTTGATATCTCTTACGAGGTCGGATAATGCTATTGCGGGTTTAAGTCCCACAATGCGTGGACATGGTCGTCCACCTCGTTGACGATGATGGGCTTTTGTCCCTTGTTTTTGATGATACCCGCCATGTAATTGAACACTTCGTCCCGCCAATCCTTGCTTAGCAGGTCTTGCCTCCCCTGCACTGCAAAAATGACTTGAATGTAAATCTGGGTATATGTCCCTGCCATGGTTTCCTCCATTCCCGAAACGAGAATCATGCCATCTCTTCGGGATTGTGTAAAAAGTCTGAACTACAAGCCAGTTTGACAGGCTCTAAATTTACGACCTACTTTTTATTTGATTCAAACCGCAGTATACTGGAAACACACTGACGTCGTCCTTCTTATTGGTTGTGGAGAATTTTATGGCTGCGTTCATCCCATCGTCGATCCTCTTGGAATTAGGGCAGGAATTTTCCTCCATGCCCGAACTAGACCCCATACTACTTTCCATCCTTACCCAAATTCAAAATACTGTCGCCAGCGAAGACAGCGCGATCTGGCTGCTCAACGAAGCCGAGGTGGATATCACCTGCGTCCACGCCATCGGGCCGCAATCTGCAAAAATGGCGGGGAGCGTGATGCGCGCCCGAAAATTCGTCGCTGCGTATCGCACCGCAACGGGCAGGCTGACGCAGATCGAGGACCCGCTCCAATCCAAATGGATGGACCCCAAAGCATATCGCGCTTCCTTCAATATTGACGTCCGTAACATGATCGGTGTCCCGCTCGTGGCGCGCGGTAAATTACTGGGTGAGATCAATGTCCTCAACAAGGTTGGCGCACCAGTCTTCACCCACTCCGACTATGACTTCGTCCACGAAACAGCCAGGCATATTGCCCTTGCCGTTCAAAACACCCAACTCTACGAGCGGAATAACCGCACCACCGGGCGCCAGAAACTGCTCAACCAGATCAGCCGTCACCTGCACCAGACACTGGATATCGACGAACTCATCCCCCGCATTTTTATAGAAGTGAACAAGGCCATCAACGCCGAAGCTCAATCCATCTGGCTCGTGGACGATGAAGCGGGGGTCATTCGATGCCGCTTCGCCAGAGGGGCGGGCGCCGAGTCACTTATGGGACTGGCCGTACCGCTCAACGCTCCCAGCATCGTGGGGACAAGCGTCTCCAAACAAGAATCCATCATCATTAAGGATGCAAAGAACGATCCGCGCCACGCCCGGTCTGTGGACGAAAAAACGGGCTTTGTCACCCGCTCGCTGATGACCGTGCCGCTGGTGCTGGAGGATAAATCCATTGGCGCGATCCAGGCGGTGAACAAAAGGGATGGACAGCTTTTCACCCGCGACGACCTCGACCTGTTCCGCTCCATTGCAGATAGCGCGGCGCTGGCGGTCAACAATGCCCAACTCGTCGCAGACCTGCAAACCAGTTACGACCTGACCCTCGATGCACTTTCCGCCGCGCTTGACCTGCGTGACCGAGAAACCGAAGGACATTCGCGCCGCGTGGTCGAATACACCGCCTGCCTTGCGCAGCAGATCGGGCTGGATAAAGAAAGCATCAAAAGTATCCGCCGCGGGGCGCTCATCCACGATATCGGAAAGATCGGCGTGCCCGATGCCGTGCTGCACAAACCTGGTTCACTCGATGAAGCGGAACGCAACATCATCAATCTGCATCCATTGGCGGGATATAACATGCTGGCTGGGATTCCCTACCTGCGCGAGGAGATCCAGATCGTGATCTGTCATCAGGAAAAATGGGACGGCACGGGCTATCCAAACGGTTTGCGCGGAGAGGAGATCCCCATCGGAGCGCGTTTGTTTGCAATTGCCGACACCTTCGATGCGCTCACCTCGGATCGTCCCTACCGACAGGGATGTTCCTACGAAACCGCACGCGATATCATTGTTGAAGAATCTGGCAGGCAGTTCGACCCGCGCGCCGTCGAGGCATTTCTCGCCATCCCGTCATATGAGTGGATGCAGATCCGTGCAAAGGTGATGGAAGAGATCGCGCACAGACGCAGTCTGCAAAAGCGTGTTTTTTGAAAACAAGAGATTTATGTAACGATATTACACAGGGATATAATCCCTGATATGGACGTTACCCTTACAACCCCTGCCCTGCTATTCCCAACCGTTTCCTTGTTAATGCTTGCTTACACCAATCGATTTCTGACACTCGCCAGCATCATCCGCAATCTGCACGAAAAATACAAAACGGATCAGGATGAAAACCTGCTCGGTCAGATCACAAACCTGCGTTATCGCGTTTATCTGATCCGCAACATGCAGATCGTTGGCGTGCTCAGCCTGCTTTTTTGCGTGATCAGCATGTTCGCCCTCTTCGCAGGCTGGACCCTCGGCGGCAATTGGAGTTTCGGCATCGCCCTGATTCTGATGATCTTATCCATGTTGATCTCCCTGCGCGAGTTGCAGGTTTCAGTGGGCGCACTGGATTTGTTGTTGATGGATATGGAAGAGCACGAAAAATTTGGATAACGTATTTTATACAGGCAGGGGGATTGACCTGTATAATGCCAGCATCATGGATTTCAACAATTCTCTGTCGCAACTTCCCAGCCCGTCTGCAAAGCGGATCGCGCTGCGCATCAGCCCGCCCGCAGAACGTGCTTTGCGTCAGGGGCATCCGTGGATCTTCGATCAATCGATCACCGAACAAAGCCACAAAGGCGCGCCCGGTGATTTAGCCGTGATCTTCGATGATAAACGCCGATTTCTCGCCATCGGGTTATACGACCCCACATCACCAATCCGCGTGCGCATTTTGCAATCGCGCGATCCTGCAACCATCAATACGGAATGGTTTCAAAACAAACTTGCCGCCGCGGCTCTTGTGCGCGCGCATTTGGAAGAAACAAAAACCACAGGCTATCGGCTCGTCCACGGTGAGAACGATGGATTGCCAGGTTTGATCATTGATCGTTACGCCGATACGCTCGTCCTAAAACTTTATACGCCCGCATGGATTCCGCATCTCAAAAGTTTTTGCGACGCGTTGGCACAAATCAGCCCAGCCAGTCATTTGATTTTGCGTCTCAACCGTTTACTTCAAAAGCAGACGGAATTTCTGCACAACCTGAGCGATGGGATGACGATCACGAATCTGACTCCCCCAAGCCTGATCCTGTTTCAAGAAAATGGCATCACCTTTGAGTCTGATCCCATTCACGGGCAGAAGACGGGCTTCTTTCTCGATCAGCGTGACAACCGCGCGCGGGTAGAAAAACTTTCCAAAAATAAAACTGTGTTAAATGTATTCGCCTACACAGGCGGATTTTCCGTCTATGCCGCGCGCGGCGGCGCAAAGGAAGTGACCAGTGTGGATGTAAGCCCGCCCGCCATCGAAGCCGCCATCCGTAACATGAAACACAATCAACACTTTCCCACTGTGGCATCTGTCAAACACGAGACCTTCGCTGAAGATGCCTTCGAAGTCCTCGCGCGGATGCAATCGCAAAAGCGACTCTTCGATGTCGTCATCATTGACCCGCCCATGTTTGCCCAAAGTGAAAAGCAAACTGCTGGAGCATTATCGGCCTATCGCAAACTGACCCAGCTTGGTCTGGGCGTTTTGCGGCGGGGCGGCACACTGGTACAGGCATCCTGCTCCAGCCGCGTGGATTCTGATTCGTTTTTCGAATCCATTCACAGGTCGGCACAAGAAGCGGGGCGCAGCTTAATCGAAATCGAACGCACAGGTCACGCCATCGATCACCCGATCCGCTTTACAGAAGGCGCGTATCTCAAGTGCCTGTTTGCCACTGCTGCGTGATTCGTCATTGCGAGACGGACGAATCCATCGCTTATAATCACCGCATGTTCTCTTTTCAAATTACATCCAAAAACAACCGCGCCCGCACAGGGATTTTCACAACACCACACGGCGACCTGATCACGCCTGTCTTCGCACCTGTTGGAACGCAGGCCACGGTTAAGACCCTCACACCCGAACACCTCAAAGAAATTCAAGCCTCGCTGGTTTTGAGCAACACCTATCATTTATATCTGCGCCCCGGCGACGAACTCGTGCGCGACATGGGCGGGCTGCACAAATTCATGCAGTGGCCCAACCCCATGCTGACCGACTCGGGCGGCTTTCAGGTTTTCTCGCTATCGAACACCCGCAAAATAGACGATGACGGCGTAACCTTCAAAAGCCACATCGATGGTTCCACGCATCGCTTCACGCCAGAAAAATCCATCGCCATTCAGGAAAACCTCGGCGCAGACATCATCATGGCCTTCGACGAATGCTCCGACCCCAACGATATTGCCTACAGCAAGATCGCCATGGATCGGACCCATCGTTGGGCGGAGCGTTCCATTAAAGCGAAGACGCGCCCCGACCAGGCTTTATTCGGCATCGTGCAAGGCGGCGTCAACGCGGACCTGCGGGCTGAGTCAGCGCAATTTATCGCTTCTCTCGATACGCCCGGCATCGCCATCGGCGGACTCTCCGTGGGCGAGACCAAACAGGAAATGCACGACACGCTCGATGTGGTCACGCCATTGCTGCCTGAAAACAAACCGCGCTACCTGATGGGCGTCGGCACCCCCGAAGACCTCATCAACGGCGTCCTGCGCGGCATAGACATTTTCGATTGCGTCCTACCGACCCGCCTGGCGCGGCATCATTCCGCGTTTGCGCCTGAAGGACGTCTTAATATGATGAACGCCACATTCGCAAGAGACGAACGTCCCATTGATGAGACCTGTGATTGCTACACCTGCAAGACCTTCACCCGCGCTTATATCCGCCACCTCATCGCGGCAAAAGAACTACTCGCTGGCACATTGATCTCCATTCACAATCTGCGCGCCTTGATCCGATTGATGGAAAAAATCAGGATCTACATTGCAGAAGGTTCATTTGAATCATATGCGCCTGAATTGCTTAATCAATGGTCAAATAATGCGAAGCGGGCAGGGAATGGATAAGCCTCCCTGAAACGGTAAGGCAATTGTGCAGGCACAAAGTCAAGGTATGATAAGGATATGAACCGATCCTTCCCTGAACAAAGTATTGAGCAGCGACTCTCCGGGTCGACAATTAACCGCTTTCTGACGGAGCTTTTCCGCAATACGGGGCAGTTTCCCATCGCCATCATCCTGCTCGAATTTTTGAACGAAGGCATCGTCTACCTCTCCCGTCCCGATTTTTACATCCTTGTGCCGTCTTCCATGCTGCAAGCCTATTTTTTGTCACGCCGGGCCAACCTGCCCCCATGGCAAAAATTTTTTGGCAACCTCATCGCGCCCGCACTCTACACCATGGTCGAGACGTTGTTCGAAGGCATGGATTTTTTCTCCGCACCCCAGCATATCGCCTATCTGATTGTCGCCTTGTTAATTGCTTTTCTGCAGGCGGCGCAGGAAAATCTGCACGGATGGTTCGCGGATACCCTGCTTGTCATCGAAAACATTATCCGCGCTGAAATTCTTTTTATCCTTTACGTGATCTTTGAAACGCTGGCCAATCCGCAGCAGACAATTTCCATCGCCGAATTTTTTACAGATACCTCCCACCGCTTTATCGGGCTCGCCACGTTCCTGCTTGGACTTTCAGTCGGGTTCGCCAACACGAACGCTCAACGTCACCTCAACCTGCTTCACCAAACCGCTGCCCAATTGAAGATCTATTCCGAATGGCTGCTCGGACGCAACCTGCTTGGACGTGCCATCAATGACCCGAATTCCATGCGCCTCTCACGGCAAAAAAGAACCGTCCTCTTCATGGACATTCGCGGCTTCACCAGTTGGAGCGAAAAACGTTCCCCGGAAGAAGTCGCTTCCCTGCTCAATCGTTATTACATGAGCGTGGAAAACCTGTTCAACAATTATCAGGTCATCAAATATAAATTCACTGCAGATGAGGTCATGGCGGTCTTCATTGAAGCCGAAGAAGCCGTGCGCGCCGCCCGTGATCTGCAAGAGACCATCACCCGTACCCTGCTGAAACGTGAACTCGGCGTGGGCGTCGGTATTCACACAGGCTGGCTCGTAGAAGGGCTGCTCGGCGGAAAAAATGTCCGCTTTTACGATGTGATCGGGGATACAGTCAACACCGCCGCACGCATTGAAAAGTCCGCGGGGGCAGGCGAGATCTGGATTTCAGAGGACACACGTCTGAGCCTTCCTGATAGAATGGCAGGTACACAAAAGGATATCATCGCAAAAGGCAAAGACCAGCCCATCACCATACACTCCATTGACCATGGTTGAACCAGGCAGCAACAGATCACGCATTTGATCAATATAACCAGAGCATGATGATGCAAATTGGTGTTCAAATTCAATAATAGGAATTACATAATGAAAAAAAACAAATGGTATCTCCACCCCGCCTTCTATATCGTAATAATCCTTTATTTTATTTTGGGCTTCAGCACCCTTCTTTTTGGGGAAAAATGGGGTAACCTGTTCTTCCTCGAGGATACATACTTCGAAAATGTTGGGGCGCTTTCGCTGGGCATTGCAGCGGTTATCTCCTTCTATATATTCGTGCTGGCTCTTAAAAACCGCAAGACTACCAACTTCCATTGGTTCAAACTGCTGGTTTATCTTGGACTGGCGTTCCTGTATTTCTTTGGTGCCGGAGAGGAGATCAGTTGGGGGCAAAGGATCTTCAATATTCCGCAACCGGAAGTATTGGCTGACGAAAACGTTCAGGAGGAGTTGAACATTCACAACCTGGCAGTATTCGAAGATAGCGACCTGCTAAAAGCCGATAACATCTTCACTGTATTTTGGGTTGGCTTCGCTGTGCTGCTCCCAGCCTTGAGTCTCGCTTCGAAAAGGTTTCCGAGAATTCATCGAAAAGCTAACCCCAATTGTCCATTGGGATATCGGCTTGTTGTTCATTTTCAACTATCTGGCAGCCCAGCTTGCCAAACCCATTTTTCATTCCTTTTATTCATACAAAACCATCACCTTCACCCAGGCGGTTCAGGAAGTCAAGGAAAGTAACTATGAAGTTCTGTTCATCTTCCTTTCCCTGGCCGTCCTGTGGGATCTGCATCGGCTGATCGAAGACAAAGCCGCCGCGCCTGCAAAGCAAAATTAACATCGACTCCAATGGGAGGCCGAGCCTCTCTCCCTGCAACGAACGAAACCCTGTTTTCCGTACTTCGCACGGAAAACTCGCCAATCAATAAGATAAAGGAAACTTAATGACTTTCTTCCACGTGGTCGTCCTTGGTATCGTACAGGGACTGACTGAATTTATTCCTGTCTCCTCCACGGCACATTTGCTTGTGGCACAAAAGATTCTCAATATTCCTGCAACCGACGCAACATTTTCATTCAGCGTCCTCGTTCAAATGGGGACAGTGGTCTCGCTATTCCTTTTTTTCTGGAAGGATCTGCTGGGCATCGCCTTTGACACCCTTAAAAACCTCGGCGGTCTGCGCAAGTTCGATCAACTGCCGCAAAATGCAAAACTTGGCTGGTACATTATCATAGCAACCATCCCCGCATTATTGGCGGGGTATTTTTTCAAGGACGCAGTCGAGGCCTTATTCAAAACGCCGCTGATCGAAGCCGCCATCCGTTTTTTCACGGCATCGCTTTTGCTTGCACTCGCCGAATACTTCGATAAAAAAATGCGCCGCCTTGAATCCATGACCTGGCTTGATGCGCTCATCGTCGGTCTATTCCAGATCATTGCAGTTTTCCCCGGCGCATCCCGCTCCGGGACAACCATCTCGGGCAGCATGTTCCGCGGCTTTGCCCGTGAAGATGCCGCACGGTTTGCATTCCTCATGTCAATACCGGTCATGCTGGCCGCAGGTTCCTACGAAATGCTCAGCGTCATTGAACGAAGCGGCACACGCGCCTTTCTGCCTTATCTGATCACTGGCTTTATCACCGCCGCGATTGTCGGGTGGCTTGCCATCAAATGGCTCATGAATTACCTGCACAACAATAAACATTCCCTGTATGTATTTTCCGCCTACTGCGCAGTAGCCGGTGTAATCGTATTGATCATCCAACAATTCTCATTATGAAAAACCTTCTCAAACAACTCGTCGAAACCGAATCTCCTTCTCACGAAAAAGCAGCAGTCGACCGCGTCGGCAGCATCGTTGCCGGTGAATGCCGCAAGCTCAATGCACAAGTCGAGATCATCCCCAATAAAAAAACAGGCGACCATGTTCTCGCCAAATGGGGAAACGACAGCAAGAACGGCGTATTGATCCTCTGCCATATGGATACCGTTTTCCCGCTTGGCACCCTCAAAACCTTTCCCTACAAAGAGGCGGATGGGAAGATTCACGGCCCCGGCACATTGGATATGAAAGCGGGCATTGTCATCACTTTGAGCGCCATCTCCTCGCTTCTTTCCAAAGGGACAGCTGCTCCACGCCCCGTCACGGCCTTGTTCACTTCCGACGAAGAGATCGGAAGCCTCACCTCACGCAAGCACATTGAATCCCTCGCGCGGGAGGCGTCCATCGTATTCGTCATGGAAGGCGCTTTGTTGGATGGATCACTGAAAACATGGCGCAAAGGCGTAGGCGAATTCAACGTCAAGGTCAAGGGGCGCGCCGCACATGCGGGTGGTGACCACAAGGAAGGCCGCAACGCCATCGAAGAAATGGCGCATCAGGTCATCGCCATCCAAAAATTGACCGATTACGAAAAACAGACCACGCTCAACGTGGGCATCATCAACGGCGGCACGGCATCAAATGTCGTCCCTGAAGAATCCACCATCGAAGTGGATGTGCGCGTCATGCAACCTGGCGAATGGGAAAGGCTCGAAGGGGAAATGAAGAAACTCAAGCCTGCACTTGATGGCACCTCCATCGAAGTATCGGGCGGGTTAAATCGCCCGCCGATGCCGTTCGGTGAAGTCAGTCAGGCGGCCTTCAAAAAGGCATCCCAGATCGCAAAGGATGTCCTTGGTATCGAGCTAAAAGCTGGCGGCACAGGCGGCGCCTCCGATGGCAATTTCGTCGCCCCGCTGGGCATCCCCGTGCTGGATGGAATGGGCGCAATCGGTGAAGGCTATCATTCCGACCGCGAATACATTTTTGCAAACAGCCTGGAAGAACGGGCGAAATTGCTGGCAGCGTTAATCGAAAACTGGTGAGTTCAGCACAGGAAGCAGTAAAATCGAAACGATGAAAAGACTTTTCGTATTGATATTCCTGCTGGCATCCTGTACTCCAGTTACAAATTCGACATCCCCCACTACAAGTCGTCACTGTGTATTCCACATCTGCTGCGATGCCGTGGCTTGCGGAGTTGTATTCCTGTGCCGAGGACATGAACGTGGCGATAGACATGTCGGCCAGTTCACCCGAGATATCCCTGCGTTTAGGCGAGCCTGAGACCATCATCTCTCCAGCCTATCAGGTCGGCGAAGATGAACTGATCGTCGTCACCCATCGCGACAGTCAACTGCAAAATCTCACACTGGAAGAAGTGCAATCGCTTTTTACGGGAAGCGGAAATCCGTCCGCGCAGGTTTGGGTCTATTCGTCAGACGCGGATATGCAAGTTTTGTTTGAGCAGCTTGTGATGAAAGGTCGAAGCGTCTCTTCATTCGCAAAGGTGGCCGTCAGCCCGCAGAAAATGTCAGAAGCGGTGGGTTCTGATTCCAATGCGGTCGGTATCCTGCCGCGAAGTTCGATGGGCTCGGGGCAGAATATCCGCGAAGTGTATTCGGCAGGAAAAGTTCCAGTGCTGGCAACGACCAAAGTGGAAGCGACGGGGATTGTTCGGGAGCTTCTGGTATGTGTGTCGAAATAGTTTTACAGGTTCAAAAATCCACAATGGAGTGTCATCATGAATCGCAAAGCCATCTTTTCATTGTTCGCCATATTCCTTTTTGCAGCCTGCACGCAAAGCCCCGCGCCGATCCCTACGGCCACCATTGTCCCCACTCCATATCCCGACACGTTATTTGTTGACCCGAATATTTCTCTCGGTGAGATCAGCCCCCTGGTCTATGGCTCCAATTATGGTCCATGGATCGCACTCTCGGTGGATGGGCTGCAACCTGCATATGATTCTGGGGTCAGTATTTTGCGTTTTCCTGCTGGCTCATGGGGAGATCATAACAATGTAACCACCATTCAGATCGACCAATTCATGACCCTGATTCAAAAGATGGGGGCAACGGCCATGATCAACGTGCGCCTGCTTGGAGGCACTCCCGAACAAGCCGCAGAGATGGTGCGCTATGTAAACAAGGAAATGAAATATGGCGTCGTTTATTGGGGGATTGGGAACGAGCCTACATTATACGATGGCGAACTAAAGAACCTGGGAGAAAGTTATGACAGCAAACGATTCAATGAGGAATGGCGTGCGTTTGCAAAAGCGATGAAGAAAGTGGATTCGAGCATAAAGCTGGTCGGCCCTGAGTCGCACCAATTGAGTTATGACTATTCAGGTGCAAGCACGAATTTTTCGAAGGAAAATGCCTTATGGATGGAAGATTTCCTGAAAGCCAACGGTGATCTTGTGGACGTTGTCTCTTTCCATCGTTATCCGTTTCCACGCTCAAGGGTTTCGGGTCCTGCCTCCATTGAAGACTTGCGGATCAATGCGCAGGAATGGGACAAAATCATTATCTACCTGCGGGATATGATCCAAAAGGAAACTGGGCGCGATCTTCCCATTGCGATCACCGAATTCAATTCAGACTATAGCAAATCTGTTGGTGGAGATTCCACGCCTGATTCTCACTACAATGCCATCTGGCTTGGGGATGTGCTTGGACGCATGGTCAAAAACGGCGTGTTTATGGCAAATCACTGGATGCTCACTTCCAAAGGCGGTTATGGCGGCTGGGGGTTGGTTGGCCGAAGCGATGTATACCCCAGCTATTACACCTATCAACTATATAAAAAATTCGGCAGTGAGCTGGTCTACTCTTCGTCTGATAACCCTGACCTGTCTATTTATGCCGCGCGGCGTGAAGATGGGACTTTAACGATCATGGTCGTTAACCTGTCGCTTGAAGAGCAAATAAAAGCCCTTCGAATTGACGGGCAGACATCCGTTAAGGGCGAAGCGTGGCTATTCGATCCGACACATCAAGCTGAAAACATGGGAATCGTCGACTTGTCCAAGGCGCCCGCATTCCCAGCGCAATCCATCACTTTGTTCATTGTGAAATAGAGGAGTGTTATGAAACGTCATTTGATTTTGTTGTGGCTCGCATGGTTCAGTTTGTTATATGGGTTTCAATGGCTTGTAACCACACGCCTGCAAGTAAAGCAGCCGGATGAAGCAGTATCATGGAGTGCCAATGAAACTCTGCCAAGCAGCAACGACGGCAAAATCTATTTACTTGAGCCTTTTATGAATCGGCAAGTTGCCTGGGATTCCGAATATTATGTCGGTATTGCGGTCGGCGGATACGATGACCCCGAGGCCGGCAGTGTGCGCAACCCCGCAACGGGTCTGTTAGTGATCAAAAATTATTCATTCTTTCCGTTATATCCCTACCTGATGCGTGTGCTGGCGCTTCCTTTGAAAGTTTTCGGCCTTTCACCGATCGGTACAGCGACACTTGCGGGGTCCATCATTGCGCTGCTCGGAACACTGGCGGGGATGTTCGCATTATGGGAAATGACCCGCGACTTACTCGACGAAGAGAGTGCATGGCGAACCGTGTTTTACATGCTTGTTTTTCCATCCGCTTTTTTCCTCGCGCAAATTTATACAGAAGGCTTGTTTATTGGTCTGGCTTTCTCATCCCTGATGTTCACGAAGCGCAAGCAATGGATCTGGGCATCGCTGTTGGGCATGCTCGCCGCCTGGACGCGCGCTCACGGCGCGGCAATGTCACTGCCTTTGCTGCTCGCCTGGGTCATGAGCATTAACTGGAAATCCGAAATCCGTTCACAATTGACCTGGAAGTGGGCACTGCAAGGTATATTTGCCTTACTTCCTTTGGGTGCATATTGTATCTGGCGCACTTCCCCACTGGGCGAAGGTTGGGCTGAATTGCAAGAGTTCTATTTTGGGCGCGGATTGATGACTATCGAAAGTTCGATCGAAAGTTGGAAGAACGCCTATTTCTATGCACGGTATATGAGTCAAGAAGGGCTGATCTATTTCAGCATTGAAGTGGCTGCAACACTCACTGCATTGGTCAGCAGCATATGGTTGCTCCGCCGCGACCCCATTGTGGCGTTATTTAGTCTGGCAGTTGTTTTGCTCTCTGCACTGAGTGGTTCGGCTCAAAGCATGGCACGCTATATGCTGATCGCGCCAGCCATGTTCATTGCGTTGGGATATTGGGGAAAAAACAAACTCTTCGATAAAGCATGGACCATTGCAAGCATTTTGTTGCTGGGAATGTCTGTATTGTTGTTCAGTTATGATATGTGGGTGGGCTAAAAAAGATAATAGCCGTGTCCTAACAAAGCCGATAACTTGCTGTTAACAAAGCAAGTTATCGGCTTTTGTATATTTGAGTTTTAAACGAATTATTTAGGGGAAATTGCAAATTAAACCTGAAATAGCTTATGTTTGGATATTTTAAGAAATTGCGTCTTGACCTAACCATTTAAATATGCAATAATGTAACCGGTTACTGTAACCAGTTACACGTGGTTATACGAAGCTATGACTAGAAAATCACACTCCGTTACTATCAGGCAAGTGGCTGAAAAGGCTGGCGTTTCTGTTGCCACCGTCAGTCGCTATATCAACCATAACGCCCCTATTTCGAGGGACGTTTCGGAGCGTCTGAAGAAGGTTATGGCGGAATTACGGTATGTTCCCCACGCAGCAGCGCGGCAATTGGCGTCTCAAAAGACGCGTGTGGTGGGTCTTCTATTAAATACCCTGCATAACGATTTTTTTGTGCCGTTATTAAATGGAATTGAGGCAGTTGTTCGTAAGCACGAATACAATCTCGTAATAGCCACCTATCTCCTGGGTAGTCGTGATAATCCCCCTCCCATTGGCCCCCATAATACAGATGGAATACTGGTCTTCTCAGACGGTCTGTCAGATGATGATCTAGTTGCTTTGCATCATAGAAATTTCCCAATGGTTCTGGTTCACCGCACCGCGCCTGAATCGGTAAAAATCCCAAGCGTTACAGTTGAAAACAAAAAAGTTTCATTCGAACTAATTAACCATCTTATTAAAGTTCATGGAAGAAAACATATCATGCTTCTTCGCGGTCCCATCTTTCAGGAGGATTCCTATTGGCGTGAAACCGGCTATAGGTCTGCGCTGGAGGCAAATGGCATTCCTTTTGATGAAAGATTGATGCTTAATGGGGATTTCGAACGTAATACTGCATATAAGGTAATGAATGAATTCATAGCCACCGAAAAGCAGGTTCCATTTGATGCAGTTTTCGCAGGCGATGACGATGCTGCAATAGGGGTTCTCAAGGCCTTGCACGAAAATGGCTATCGAGTACCAGAAGATGTCTCTGTCGTTGGTTTCGATGATCTGGGATTTTCAGCATTTTTAACTCCCCCGCTTACCACTGTTTCCGCTCCTACGGAGGCCGTTGGCCGGATCGCAACCGAACAACTATTTTCTCTCTTCGATAAACAGTCCCCCGAAGGCGTTACATTATTGCCAACGGAACTGATCATTCGACGCTCATGTGGCTGCACTACACGAGATGAGCAAAGCATAAAGGAGGTGGAAGCACTTACTATTAAATAATGGTCTCCAGTAAAGTCGTACATTCAAATTCTATTAGAGGAGAAAATAACACCATGAAGAAAAGACTATACATCCTGGCCGCTCTGATGATCGTTGCATCAATGATTTTGTCAGCTTGCGGCGGCGGTGCCCCCGCTGAGAAGGTAAAGATTCGTTGGTTCGTAGGTCTTGGTACTGGTACCGATCCTGCCCAGGTTACAGTACAGGAAGAAGTTGTAAAGGATTTCAATGCCTCCCAGGACAAAATCGAATTAGTGCTTGAGATCGTTCCTTACGACAGCGCCCGCGACACACTCTCAACCCAGATCGCTTCCGGCGCTGGCCCCGACATTGTCGGCCCAGTAGGCTGGGGTGGTTCGAACGATTTTTACGGTCAGTGGCTTGACCTCACTGATGCTATCGCAGCAACCAAATTTGACACCGGGATTTTTGATCCGGCGCTGATTAAGTTCTACCAGGTTGAGGGCGAGCAAGTCGGTTTGCCCTTCGCTGTGTTCCCTGGTGCAATGTACTTTGTGCCTTCCATGTTTGACGAGGCCGGTCTTGCCTATCCTCCACAAAAATATGGCGAGAAATATGTCCTCGACGGCAAAGAAGTTGATTGGAATTGGGAAACAGTCACCGAAGTTGCCAAGCGATTAACCATTGATATTAATGGTTTGAATTCCACCGAAGAAGGTTTTGACCGCGCCCAGATCGTACAAGTTGGTTACAGTGCCCAATGGCAATCTGTTCTTTCAGTCGCTACATTCTATGACGGCGCTGAGAAGATCTACAGCGGCGACAAGAAGGGCGAATTCAAGTCCACCATCCCCGATGGTTGGAAAGATGCCTGGAAGTGGTACTATGACGGCATGTGGGGTGATCAACCCTTCATTCCTTCCGGTCCTTTGAATGCCGCTCCTGAATTCGGCAACGGCAATGCCTTCAACACCGGCAAATCTGCCATGGGCCTTACCCAGACCTGGTACACCTGCTGTCTTGGTGATTTCGCCAAGGCTGGCAATGAATTCCAGCTCGGTATTCAACCGATGGGCGCAGATGGCAAAGTAAATGGCCGTATCGATGCTGACACCTTCCGCATTTGGAAAGGCACCAAGAATCCCAACGAAGCTTTCACAGTTTTGGCTTACCTGATCACCACCGGCGGCGACAAACTCCTGCCCGCTTACGGTGCCATGCCCGCCATTCCTTCCAAGACCCAGGCCTTCTTCGACAAGAAAGCTACGGACTATCCGTTCGTGACCCAGGAAAGCTGGGATGTCTTCAATCAAGGTTTGGCTTATCCGGATACCCCAAGTTCCGAACAGTACCAGCCGAACTCCATCGAAGCAACAGCTCGCTTCGCCACCTTCTTTGACTTGATGAACAACACTGAAGGTCTTGATTTTGAAGCCGAATACGCGAAGCTTGTGGAAGATCTAAACACCATTTATAACAAGTAAACCTGCAATGATATACTTTTGGCGGGCCGGTGAAAATCGGCCCGCCAAACTAATTTCTGATCGATTTACGAAGGGAGTACGCCCATGTTTGAAGAGCTGTCAAACTTTCGAAAATATCTTCCATCCAGAAAATCATTCCGCAATATGTCTCCGATTGCACGGAGAGAATTCAAACAGGGAATGGCGTTTTTATCTCCCTGGATCTTTGGCTTTTTGGCTTTTACATTATTACCGATCATTGCGTCCCTGATCTTTAGTTTCATGAATCTATCGATTACAGACGGTATTTTGAGCACGCCCAAATTTGTCGGGTTTGATAACTATATATACCTGCTCAAGGATCGACAGGCAGGTGTTGACCCAAGAACTTGGATCACCTGGCTTTCAGGCGGTACGCCAACTTCCATGGGCGTTACCATCACTTTCGGCTTGATCTCACTGCCGATTGGTATTCTAGTCCCCTTGGGTTTGGCGGTTTTAATGAATAACCCAAACCTAAAAGGCGCGATGATTTTCCGCAGTCTGTTCTATATGCCTTTTATCGTTCCTTTTGTGGCCGCTGTATTTTTATGGGGCGGCATGTTAAATTCTGAAACCGGCTGGATCAATCGCATATTGATTGCAATGGGAATGGCCAGGGAAGCCACTCCTGACTGGGCCAACAGCACTTTCTGGGTGTATCCTACCTATACGATCATGGGTATCTGGGGAGTGGGTAATGCCATGCTGATCATGCTGGCTGGCCTGCAAGGGGTTCCCACAGAATTGTACGATGCGGCAAAAGTGGATGGCGCAAATGGCTGGCATACTTTCTGGAAGATCACCTTCCCCATGATTTCACCGGTCATTTTCTTCAACCTTACTCTAAGCATGGTCGGACTATTTCAATATTTCCTTGTTCCACTGGTTGTCAATAATGGAACAGGCCGCCCGGGTGGCGCAACCATGTTCTACAGCCTGTATTTATTCAAGAATTTCTTCACGTATCAAGATATGTCCTATGGAGCCACTCTGGCATGGTTCCTGTTCCTCATTATTTTGCTGATTACCTTCGTGCTTTTTGGCACTTCCAAATATTGGGTCTACTATGCCGGTGACAGCCGCTCTTAAGGAGAAAATCATATGAAAAATGTATTATCCCCTACTGCAAAGAAAAGGCTGGACGGAGTAACTGTTACGATCTTTACTCTGGCGATCCTCATCATTTTTCTCTCACCCTTTGCGTTCATGATATTCACTTCACTGAAAACGCAGGATCAGATCTCAATTGTAGGCGCTCCGATTTATCCAGCAGCACCTCCCAAGATCGAATATAACGGCCAGGATTTGGAAGTTTTCATTGTGCCTCTCCCAGACGGCACCACCAAAGAACTTGCCATGTTGAAAAAGGGTCAGAAGGAAAGCATTTTTATCGACCCTGAAAATACTGCTGCAGGCGAAATCATTTGGACAGGCTCATGGCGTAACCTGGACCGTCCATGGAAATTCTCGCCAACATATTCGAATTATCAAGAAGCATGGGAAGCAATTAATTATCCGCGGCTTTTATGGAACACTCTTCAATACGCAATCTGGACCGAGATCGGCGTATTAATTTCCTGCACATTGGTTGCCTTCGGTTTTGCGCGTTTCCGTTTCCCCGGCCGCGATTTCCTCTTCGTGATTCTGATATCGACGATTTTCCTGCCCGCCTTTGTGACCGTCATCCCAACCTATACATTCTTCACCAAGATCGGCTGGGTGGGTACCTGGCTGCCACTGATCGTACCCTCGTTCTTTGCGAATGCGTACGATGTATTCCTGCTCAGACAATACTTCATGACCTTGCCGCGTGAACTGGATGAAGCCGCGATGATCGATGGCGCCAGCCCATTGCGTGTTTTGTGGTCTGTCATCATCCCGCAATCCTACCCTGCGTTGATGGCAGTCACCGTGTTCCATATCGTTTTCGCATGGAATGATTATTTTGGCCCGTTGATCTATCTCTCCACCAATCGTGATAACTGGCCCATCTCCGTTGCGCTTTCCACCTTCAACGGCATTTATGGACAGCGCCCACAACTGATCCAGGCAGGCGCGTTAATGGCAATGCTTTTACCTCTCCTGTTGTTTGTGGTTGCCCAACGCTTCTTCGTTCAGGGTATTGTTGTAACAGGTGTTGAGAAATAAGAACCTTTTCAAAACAGGAAAATAAACGCGAAGGACACAATGGGTGCTGAAAAGGGAATAAGAGTAAGAAAAGCTCCCTTTTGTGTATCCCGGTGTCCTTCGTATTTAATTGCCCAACCATCAAACGATCAAGGATATATCTATGTTAAAAGTTGCAGTGATCGGCGGAGGGTCCACATACACCCCCGAACTCATCAACGGATTTCTCGCACGCCTCGATAAATTCCCAGTCAATGAACTCTGGCTGATGGATATCGACAAGGAACGCCTCGACATTGTCGGCGGGTTTGCCCAGCGCATGGTCGAAGCCAAGGGATCTCCGTTCAAGGTCGTCCTCACCACCGACCAGCGCGCCGCAGTTAAAGACGCGGATTATGTGACCACCCAACTGCGCGTTGGGCATATGGAGGCACGTAAACGCGATGAATACCTTGGCCTGCGTCATGGCTTGATCGGCCAGGAGACCACGGGTGTGGGCGGTATGGGCAAGGCCTTACGCACCATCCCCATCATCCTTAAGATCGCAAAAGACATGCAGGAACTTTCCAAGCCAGGCGCGATGCTGGTGAATTTCACCAACCCAGCGGGTCTGGTTACACAGGCATTGAGCATGTATGCCAAGGATACGCCTTCGGTCGGCGTTTGCAACGTCCCTATCACGGCGAAGATGAGCATCCTCGAAGGGCTCGAGCAGGCCACGGGTAGAAAGATCGAGCCTGAGCGCGCGGAATTGAAAACGCTCGGGTTGAATCATCTTTCCTGGCATCGCGGGTTCACAATCGATGGTGAAGATGTCTGGCCGCAGGTCATTCAGGGATATATCGAGGAACTCAAGAAGGAAGAACATCCCGAATGGGAGCCGCGCACTGTGGAAGTGTTGCGCATGATCCCCAATTATTATTTGCAATATTTCTATCACACCGATAAGAAACTCAAGGCACAGGAAGCTTGGCCGCCCTCACGTGCTGAGGAAGTGATCGAAGTGGAGAAGGATCTGCTGCGCCAGTACGCCGACCCCGCGCTCAACGAACCGCCCGCCGATCTGATGAAACGCGGCGGCGCCTATTACTCGACCGTTGCCACGCAGCTGCTCAACGCACATTACAACGACCTCGGCGAAACGCATGTGGTCAATATCAAGAACAACGGCGCAGTGAAGGAATGGCCTGCGGAATGGGTGCTCGAAATGCCTTCCACTGTAAAAAAGAGCGGCATCACGCCGATCGCCGCCGAACCACTGCCCACCTCCTGCTTCGGGTTGATTTCGGCTGTCAAAGCCTATGAACTGCTGACCGTTGAAGCCGCCGTACATGGCGACCGCAACGCAGCGTATCAGGCATTGCTCGTCCACCCCATTGGACCCAAGGCCGATAAGGTACAGGCTGTACTCGATGACATGCTCGAAACTCACCGCGAGCATCTGCCGCAATTCTTCAAATAATAAAGAAACGCCTCATCAGGCGTTTCTTTATACAACTTTTTCTTTAAACACAAGACCTGCATGAAATATTATCTTGGAATAGACATCGGCGCAACAAAAACCGCCGCACTCATCACCGACGAAAACGGCAATCCGCTTGGCACGGGTCAAGGCGGCCCTGGCAATCACGAAACCGTCGGGTTTGAAGGCATGGAAAAAGCCATGGGCGAAGCCTTGAGTGGCGCCATTTCAAACGCCAACATTCGAATCGAAGATATCGAAGGGGCAGGCTTCGGCATTGGCGGCTATGACTGGCCTGCCGAAGAGACCATCATGCGCGCCAGTATCAACAACATCGGCTTGAAGGCTCCGTTCAAAATGGTCAACGATGTGACTCTCGGCTTGCTTGCGGGCACAAGTGAAGGCTGGGGGGTGGCCGTCGTTTCAGGCACAGGCTGCAATTGCCGCGGCTGGGATCGCGAGCACATACGCGAAGGCCGTGTGACAGGCTACGGCACACTCATGGGCGAAGGTGCAGGCGCAAGCGAACTCATCTATCGCGCCATGCAGGTCATCGGCTATTCATGGTCCAAACGCATCCCACCCACCGCTCTTGGCGATGTATTCGTCAAACACTTCAACGCGAGGAATCTCGAAGACCTCATCGAAGGCTACACCAACGGCTATTATCAGATCGGTGCAGAATCCGCGCCGCTAATCTTTCAAACTGCCGAGCAGGGAGATTCCACGGCATGCGGTCTTGTTCAATGGGCTGGCACGGAACTCGGCGAGCTTGCAAACGCAGTCATTCGCCAGTTGAATTTCGAAACCCTTGAGATCGAAATTGCCCTGATCGGCTCCATGTTCAAAAGCGGAGAAATGCTTATCGGCCCCATGCGCGAAACCGTCCACGCCCTTGCGCCAAAAGCCAAACTCATTCCAGCAGAAGTAAAACCCGTCATCGGAGCCGTCCTGCTTGGAATGGAAGCCAGCGGATTAAAACTATCCAACGAAGAGCGGACAAAAGTAAAGGCCGTCCTTGCCTGATGAAATGCCGCGCTTCTTTCTTAACGTTATGCCTGTTTGCCCTTTCATTGACATTTTGCACGCCTCAAAATTCCCCCGCCATGCCTGAGAAACCTTCCTTTCGAATCGTCGCCTACGCAACTGATGCAATCATTACCTCGTTGATCCCCTACGATCAGTTGACCCACATTAATTACTCATTCCTCATCCCCAACCCAGATGGGACGTTTAAAACGCTCAACAATTCATGGAAGCTTGAAGAGATTGTCACAGCCGCGCACGAAAAAAATGTCCGTGTGAGCATTGCGGTCGGTGGCTGGGGCTGGGACAATGAATTCGAGGCCATGGCAGCCGTCCCTGAGGCCAGAAGCGCGTTCGTTCAAAATCTCGTCGCAGTCGTTGATCAGTACCATCTCGATGGAGTCGACATCGATTGGGAATATCCAGATCAGGGGCAATCTTCGCAGAACTTTCTCGCACTGATGAAGGAATTGCGCCGGGCCCTGCCCGAAAAAGAGATCAGCACCGCCGTCATCTCGTTTGGAGACGACACCGGGCTGGGAATTCCCAGCGAAGTATTTGAGCTTGTCGATTACGTCAACGTGATGACTTACGATGGTGATATTCACGGCAGCCTCGTTGAATTCGAAAAGGGATTGGAATACTGGAGCGGGCGCGGCGTGCCGAAGGAAAAGATCAATATCGGTGTGCCGTTTTATACGCGGCCCAGTGAGATTTCCTTTGCGAAACTCGTCCAGTTCGATCCCGCCGCCGCCCAGGTGGATTCATTTGAATACAACGGCTCTCCAGAAAAATATAACGGCATTCCCGCGGTGCAAGCCAAGACAAAACTCGCCATGCAAAACGCAGGCGGCATCATGTTTTGGGCCTTGGATCACGATGCGCAGGGCGAATACTCGCTGGTCAAAGCCATTTTTGAAGTAGTGCATAAATAATTTCCACTAAATTTTCGTCCTGAGCGGAGCCAAACGCTCTTTGTGTGGCGTAGTCGAAGGACGGAGAAATTGCATAGGAGTCCCATGTCACAACCATTCACACTCGGTGTAAATTACTGGCCGCGCCGCAAAGCCATGTATTGGTGGAGCGATTTCGATGCGGGTGAAGTGCGCGAGGAATTCAGCGTCATCAAAGAAATCGGAATGAACGTCGTTCGCTTGTTTTTATTGTGGGATGATTTTCAGCCCGAACCGAACAGCGTGGCGAAAGATAAGATCGACAACCTCGTGAAGGTGGCTGATATTGCCGCCGAAAATGGACTTGGCCTCGATATCACGTTCTTCACCGGTCACATGAGCGGACCTAACTGGAGTCCGCGCTGGCTGCTGGGTGGAGACCTGCCTCCCAAAGCGCACGACTGGATCCGCGATATTGTCAGCGAAGGCAAAAAGACCGATAAAGGCTATCGCAACATGTTTCATGATGAGATGGCATTGAATGCCACACGCCTGCTGTTGAAAACGGTTGTGACCACGCTCAAAGACCATCCCGCCGTATGGATGTGGAATCTCGGCAACGAACCCGATCTTTTCGCCTGGCCGAATTCATCCGATGAAGGCGCAGCCTGGGTGAAGGAAATGGTCGGCTTGATCAAATCCATCGACCCGAAACACCCTGTCACCATCGGCCTGCATGGCGATGGGCTGCACCGTGATAACGGCCTGCGCATCGACAAGGTGTACGCGAACACCGATGTCGCCGTGATGCACTCGTACCCGATGTACACACCGTGGGCGCGCCAACCGCTCGACCCAGACTTTGTCCCATTCACCTGCGCGTTGACAGCGGCATTGGCAGGCAAACCCGTTTTGATGGAAGAATTTGGCGGCTGTACCGCTCTGCCCGGTGAAGCCACCTACACCATGAAATGGACCGAGACCAATGGACGCGAACGCGAGCAATTCATGGCCAGTGAGGAAGACTTTGCCGAATTCCTGCGACTGACGATTCCGAAACTTCAGCACAGCGGTGCCACTGGCGCAATGCTCTGGTGCTATGCAGATTACATCCCCGAGTTGTGGGACGTACCTCCCTGCCAGAATTCACAGCATGAACGATTCTTCGGCCTGGTGCGTCCTGATGGCTCGCTCAAGCCACACGCAAAGGTCATTCAGGAATTTTCGAAAACGAATCCGCAGGTATTGCCGATTCCCGAATATGCAAAGTTGACCGTGGACGCAGAGGAATTTTACAAGGAACCTCTTCCCCATCTCGTTGACCTGTATCAAAAATATCTCGCCGACATGAGCAAATAAATATGAAACGTCTCATCATCAACTCTGACGATTACGGGCGCACGCCCGAGGTCTCGCGCGGAATTCGTGCGGCACATTTGCTTGGAGTGGTCACATCCACCACTTGCATGATGAATATTCCCACCACTGCGGCGGATATCAAGATCGGCCTTTGGGAAACTCCCCAGCTTGGGCTGGGAGTCCACCTTGTGCTCACAGCAGACAAACCCATCGGTCCGTATGAATCGGTCAAATCCATTACGGATGAGAACGGAAATTTTCTCAAGCTGGCCGCATTGATCCAGCGCATCAACGACATCGATGTCAACGAAGTGAAAGCCGAATGGCGCAGACAAATCGAAGCCTTCATCCAAGCCGCCAACAAAAAGCCAACCCATCTGGATTCGCATCATCATTCCTCATACTTCAGTCCGTCGCTTTTTCGCGCGATGCTCGAGCTTGCCCAGGAATACGATTGTGCCATCCGACTGCCCGTGGTGAATGACAGCGATGACATGGCAGGGCTTCCGCCCGAATTGATCGGGCCGATCAGGGAATATGCGCCAAAGCTGTTCGCTGAATTTAATCCGCGCAGGCCGAAAGCTTTTTTCGCAAGTTTTTATGACGACCTCGCCACGCACGATGAGTTGCAAAGAATCATCAGCGAGGTCGGGGATGGTACCTACGAGATCATGACCCACCCCGGATATGTGGACGATGAACTTCTGAAAGCATCCTCTTATGCCAGGCAGCGCGAGACCGAACTCAAAATTCTGACAGACCCGTCCATCAAAGAAGCGATCCGATCGAACGAAATTGAATTAGTAACTTTTGCGAGCCTTTAGTTTTATCCATCAAATTCATCCTTCACCTTTCAGGAGTTTTCATGTCTCGAATCAATGATCTTATTAACCAAATGACCCTCGATGAAAAAATTTCAATGCTCGCAGGTGCAGATTTGTGGCATAGCGTCTCTGTTTCGCGACTTGGAATTCCGCAATTCAAAATGACCGATGGCCCGAACGGCGCGCGCGGCGCGAAAGGCAGCATGTCAACGCCATCGGTTGCCACCCCTGTCGGCATTGCCCTCGGCGCAACCTGGAATCCCAGGCTGATCGAAAAGGTCGGCAATGTATTGGCGGATGAGTTGAAAGCCAAAGGCGCGCATATCCTGCTTGCACCCACGGTCAACATTCACCGCACGCCCATCGCAGGCCGCAACTTTGAATGTTATTCCGAGGATCCATTTCTCAGCGGTATGATCGCTTCCGCGTATATCAAGGGCATTCAAGATAACGGCGTGGGTGCGTGCATCAAACACTTCATCGCCAACGATCAGGAATATGAACGCTTCTCGATCAGTTCCGAAGTGGATGAGCGCACCCTGCGCGAAATTTATCTCGAGCCGTTCCGCATCGCGATCCGTAACTCCAATCCGTGGGCGGTGATGTCATCCTACAACCGCGTCAACGGAGTGTATGCCTGTGAGTACGATCATTCGCTGCTTGAAATTCTCAAAGGTGAATGGAACTACGACGGCATTGTCATGTCCGATTGGTTCGGCACGTATGACGACGGTGTTCCCGCAGGCGGACTCGACCTCGAGATGCCCGGGCCTGCGCGCTGGATGTCTGCTGAAGTGGTGAAAAAATCTCTCGAAAGCGGAACCCTGACCGAGGAAAGATTGAACGATAAAGTTCGTCGTCTGCTTGGGGTGTTGGAAAAAGCCGGTCTGTTTGAAAATCCAGTTCTACAGCCTGAAAAAGGTGAGGACAAACCAGAGCACCGCGCCATCATCCGCGAAGCCGCGCAGGAAGCAATTGTGCTGCTCAAAAATAACGGCATTCTGCCGCTCGCCAATGTAAAGACGATTGCGATGATCGGCCCATATGCCCGCACAGCGCAAATTTTAGGCGGCGGCAGTTCCAGCGTCACCCCGCATTACACCGTCTCGCCATTCGATGGAGTCAACGCCCCGGAAGGCAAAGATGTTTTGGTGGAAGCCGCCACTGGAGCCTTTATCTACAAAAATCTGCCTGCTCCTGCCCCTGAAACTTTATCTACTCCCAATGGCGAAAGCGGACTCCGCCTGAGCCTGTTTGCTGGTACTGAATTTGACGGTGAACCCTTGTATGTTGAAACCAGCACCCGTGTTCAACATGGCTGGTTCGATAACAGCGTCCCAAATGTTCCGCAGGACAACTTCTCGCTTCGAATGGAAGGTCTATTCACCCCGCAGGAAAGCGGATTACATACCTTAGCCCTTTCTGCAGTAGGCTGGTGCCGCCTTTATCTGGATGAAAAATTGGTCGTTGATCATGGGTCAGATTCCGATATGGGCAAACAAAAGACCGCCGAGATCGAATTGGAAGGCGGCAAAGCTTACAACATCAAAGTGGAATATTACTGGAAGGGCGATCCGCGCTGGCGTGCAGTTGCTTTGGGTCACCAGCCGCCGCATTCCGCCGATATGATCGCCGAAGCTGTGGAACTCGCCAAACGTTCTGATGTGGCCGTGATCGTTGCTGGCTTGAACGGCGATTGGGAATCAGAAGGCTTCGACCGTGTGGATATGAAATTGCCGGGCCAGCAGGATGAGTTGATCCGCCAGGTTGTGGCCGCCAACCCCAACACGATCGTCGTGTTGAACGTCGGCTCGCCTGTTGAAATGCCCTGGGCAGATGACGTCCCTGCCATTCTTCAACTTTGGTACAACAGCCAGGAACAGGGCAATGCCCTCGCCGATGTGCTCTTTGGTGATGCGAACCCAAGCGGAAAATTACCCACCACCTTCCCTGTGCGATTGGAAGATAACCCCGCTTACATCAACTATCCCGGTGAAAATGGCAAAGTCCGCTATGGTGAGGGGATATTCGTTGGCTACCGCTATTACGACAAAAAGAAAGTGGAGCCGCTCTTCCCATTCGGCCACGGACTTTCTTATACAACCTTTGAGTACAGCAACCTGCAGATCAATAAAAAATCCATCACACCGAACGAAACCATGGAAGTGAAAGTGGATGTGACCAATACAGGCAAAGTAACGGGCAAGGAAGTCGTTCAACTGTACGTGCGTGATGTTAAATCCACGTTTGCGCGGCCTGAAAAGGAACTGAAGGCTTTCGAGAAAGTTGAGCTTGCGCCGCAACAAACCAAGACCATTACCTTCACCCTCGATCGTGAGGCATTCTGGTATTTTGAAACGACTCTGAATGCATGGTCGGTGGAGGCAGGCGAGTTTGAAATTCTCGTCGGCGCATCCAGCCGCGACATACGAGCGAGTCAGATGGTCACCATCGAACCGGTGAAACGCGCCGCCCGTTTGCATGCAGGCCTTCTCATCAACACCATCCTCGATGACCCCGATGGCCGCGCCGTGATCTCAAAACACATCGGCGGCTTCCTGCTTATGGCCGATATGAGAATGGCTGGCGAGTTGACCCTCGAACAGGTTGCACACAATCACCCGACCTATGTACCGCAGGAACTGGTAAAAAAAATAGAAGAAGAATTGGCAAAAATAAAATAATTTATTGTATGGACCACAGCACCACCGCGCCCCTACAGAATGGAAGCATATATGAAATTCGGTCACTTTGACGACTCAGCACGTGAATATGTAATCACCCAACCCGATACTCCCCTGCCCTGGATCAACTACCTCGGCAGTGAGGCCTATTTTGGGCTCATCTCCAACACCGCAGGCGGCTATTCATTTTACAAAGATGCGCGCCTGCGCCGCCTCACACGGTATCGCTACAACAACTCCCCGCTCGATATGGGCGGACGTTACCTCTATCTCCGTGATAACGGCACGGGCAAATATTGGTCGCCGTCCTGGATGCCCACACGCACCAAGCTCGATGCATACGAATGCCGCCACGGACAGGGCTATACCGTAATCACCTCCAAATTTAATGGGATCAAATCCTCGACCCGTTATTTTGTTCCGCTTGGGGAATCGCTCGAGATCTGGCAAACGACTCTGACCAACGAAAGCGCATCCTCCGTGGACTTGAGCCTGTTCTCAGCCATTGAGTTTTGCCTTTGGGACGCAAACGACGATGCAACCAATTTCCAGCGCAATTACTCGATCGGTCAAATGGAGATCGTTGACGAGGTCATCTATCACAAGACCGAATATCGCGAACGCCGCGATCACTTCGCCTACTTTGCCTGTTCTGAAAAACTGGCAGGCTACGACACCGTTCGCGAGGATTTTCTCGGAAAATATCGCAGCTGGAATGAGCCCGAGGTTGTTGAATCAGGCACATCGGTCAATACCGAAGCGCATGGCTGGCAGCCCATCGGCTCGCATCATGTCAAAGTCCAGTTGAAGGCTGGTGAATCCAAACAGGTCATCTTCGTCCTCGGCTATCAGGAAAATCCGAAAGATGACAAGTTCGATCCGCCCGGCTCGCAAATCATCAACAAGAAACGGGCGAAGGCGGCGCTTGAAAAATATCTCAAACAGGAAAACGCAGACAAAGCCTTCAACGACCTGCGCGATCATTGGACAATGCTGTTGGGCAAACTGCAAGTCACCACGCCCGACGAACATACCAACCGCATGGTCAACATTTGGAACGCCTATCAATGCATGGTGACGTTCAACATGAGCCGCTCGGCTTCCTATTTCGAAAGTGGAATCGGGCGCGGCATGGGCTTCCGCGATTCGAATCAGGATCTGCTCGGTTTTGTGCATATGATCCCCGAACGCGCGCGTGAACGCATTTTGGATCTATCGGCAACACAACTCAAGAACGGCGGCGCATTTCATCAATATCAACCGCTCACCAAACGCGGCAACAACGACGTGGGCTCTGGCTTCAACGATGACCCGTTGTGGCTGGTGCTGGGCGTTTCGGCTTATATCAAAGAAAGCGGCGATTGGTCGATCCTGGATGAACTTGTGCAATATGAAAATGAAACGGGGAGCGAATCTCCACTGTATGAGCATTTGCAGCGCTCCGTTCAATACACGCTGGATCGTCTGGGGCCAAACAAACTTCCATTGATCGGGCGCGCCGATTGGAATGACTGCCTGAACCTGAATTGTTTCTCCGACACCCCGGGGCAATCCTTCCAGACAACAACCAATAAAGATGGCACAGTGGCCGAGAGTGTATTCATTGCGGGGTTGTTTGTGCTGGCTTGCAAGGAGATGATGGGATTGTTTGAAGGTTACAAGTTGAAGATTCAAGGTTCAACAACCTTCAACCTTCAACCTTCAACTTTTTACAGTGAGGCTGCCACAGAAATGGAAAAGACCGTCTGGGCCGCTGGCTGGGATGGCGATTGGTTCCGCCGCGCGTATGACGATTTTGGTCATGCACTTGGTTCAAAGGAAAATAGCGAAGGCAAGATATTCATCGAACCGCAGGGCATCTGCATTATGGCAGGTCTTGGTGTGGATAGCGGTAACGCGGTCAAGGCGCTCGATGCAGTGGCGGAGCATCTCGCCACACCGCACGGCATTGTTTTACAACAGCCCGCCTTCAGCGAATATTATCTGCACCTCGGCGAGATCTCGTCCTACCCGCCTGGGTACAAGGAAAACGCGGGGATTTTCTGTCACACCAACCCGTGGATCATGATCGCCGAAGCCATCGTTGGGCGCGGCGACAACGCCTTCGATTACTACAAACGCATCAATCCATCGGCCCGCGAAGAGATCAGCGAATTACATAAATGCGAGCCGTACGTTTATGCCCAGATGATCGCAGGCAAAGATGCCGCGACTCACGGCGAAGCCAAGAATTCATGGCTCACCGGCACCGCCGCATGGAATTATGCCGCCATCACACAATCCATCCTCGGAATTCGCCCCACATTGGATGGGCTGGAAATTTCACCCGTCATCCCCGCCAGTTGGGATGGGTTCTCCGCGATTCGAAAATATCGCGGCGTGACCTATAACATCACCGTGGAGAATCCCATGCACGTCTGCAAAGGCGTGGCATCTGTCACAGTGAACGGCAGGCAGGTGTCGGGTAGTGTGATCCGCACGCAGGATGGCGAAAAGGAAGTTAACGTCAAAGTCGTAATGGGATAGTTATGGCTGAGTCCGCGCTTCCATTCGCATCCATCGAAAATGATTTTTTGCGGCTCGATTATTTAACGACGACGGGTCCGCGGATCATTGGGCTGTATGCAAAGGGAGCGAGTGGAAACCTTCTGGTTGAAACACCCGAGGTTCACTGGCCCACACCGCATGGTGAATTTTATTTACGCGGCGGGCATCGCTTGTGGGTTGCGCCGGAGAATCCTTTTTACGTCTGCCCCGAAGATGGTATGCAGGTCGAACAAAATGGCAGCAAGGTGATTCTACGAAGTGCGGCGGATGCATCCGGGATCGAAAAAGAAATCTCGATTCAATTGGATGACAATCGCGTCCATCTTTTTCATCGAGTCACATGGCATGGCGAAAATGAAATTCGGCTTGCGCCCTGGGCGATCACCCAATTGCGATTGGGCGGCATGGCAATCCTGCCGCAATCAAATGTGGATGGATTACTACCAAATCGCAATATCGTGCTCTGGCCTTATACGCGGATCGACGACGAACGCCTCGAACTTAACGATGAGTTAATTCTGCTTCACGGAAAAGCCAGCGCCGAGGCATGCAAGGTCGGCGGCAACAATTCCCACGGATGGATCGCCTGCGCTTTCGGTGACGCATTGTTCATCAAGCATTTCGAGGTCAATGCAGATGAGGTCCACCCCGATCTGGGTTGTAACGTGGAAGCCTATGTAAAAGATGTATGTATCGAATTGGAAACGCTTGGTCCGTTACGGACTTTGAAGCAGGGCGACTCTGTCACACACGCTGAAACATGGCAGGTGCTGACAGGTGATTACCCCGCAACGTTGGAAGGCGCACGAACGATCAGCGCACAATTATCTTCTACAAAATAATGAATGGAGCATGCAATGGCAAACAAGATCATCTTTCCTGACAATTTCATCTGGGGTGCGGCAACGGCATCTTATCAGATCGAAGGCGCATGGAATAAACACGGCAAGGGTGAATCCACCTGGGATCGTTTCACACACACCCCGGGCAAGATTCGAAATAATGACAACGGCGATATGGCAAACGACCATTACCGCCTGTGGAAAAAAGATATCGGCCTGATGAAAAAACTCGGCCTGCAAGCCTATCGCTTTTCGATCTCATGGCCACGTGTCTTGCCCACTGGGCGCGGCAAGGTAAACCAAAAAGGACTCGATTTCTACAGCAAGCTGGTCGATGGTTTGCTCAGTGCTGGCATCGATCCTTTTGTGACGCTTGAACACTGGGACCTGCCGCAGGCTCTGGAAGACAAGGGCGGCTGGACGGCGCGTTCCACAACCGAGGCATTCGTTGAATATGCCGATGTTATTTCGCGCGCGCTCGGTGACCGTGTCCATAGCTGGATCACCCACAACGAACCCGCCGTGGTCGCCTGGCTGGGGTATGAGACAGGCGTGCATGCACCGGGTGTCAAAGACCTCCCTGCTTCACTGCGTGCCGCCCATCACCTGCTACTTTCGCATGGCATGGCAGTGCCTGTCATCCGCAATAACAGCAAGGATGCCGAAGTGGGTATCACCCTGAATATCGGCTGGAAGGTCCCTGCCTCCAACAGTAAAATGGATATGGACTCGGCCCGCCTCGATGATGGCAAATGGTTCCGCTGGTTCGCAGACCCGGTCTACGGGCGCGGCTATCCATCAGATATGGTCAAGCACTTCACGAAATTGGGCGGCGCTCCAAACGGTTTAGACTTCGTGCAATCAGGCGATATGGATACCATCGCCGTTCCGACGGATTTCATTGGTCTCAATTATTACGGCCGCAATTTACACCGCGTCGAAGACCCGAACAACGACCCGCAGATCTTCTTCCCACACCCGAAGACTCCCGAGCATTGGACGGAAATGGATTGGGAAAACTACCCCGATGGGCTGACCGGCGTTTTGGGACGTGTTTATTTCAATTACAACCCGCTGAAGATCTATATCACCGAGAACGGTGCCAGCTATTCCACGCCGCCAGATGAGAATGGAAATGTCGCAGATGTACATCGCACCAACTACCTGCGCACGCACTTCGCCGCAGCGCAGCGCGCCATTCAGGCAGGCGTGCCGCTGGCTGGTTACTTCGTCTGGTCATTGATGGATAATTTTGAGTGGTCGTTCGGGTATTCCCAGCGTTTTGGCATCGTCTGGGTTAATTACGAAACACAGGAGCGCATCCTGAAGGACAGTGCGAAATGGTATAAGACCGTCATTCGTAAGAACGGATTCTAAACACGTTCTTTACACTGAGCGTAGTCGAAGCGGAATTCTCGAAAACGGTCCTTCGACTACGCGGTTATTTATGAATCCGTTGGTCGTGTCAGCCACAGGCAGGCGATGCCGATCACGTATCCCACCGAAGACAGGGCATACAGCCAACGGGCACCGATGACATCAAAGATCGCGCCAGAGACGGGCGAAGCGACGATATTCACCAACCCGGCAAGGGTTACACTGAAGATCGCCAGCACGGTACCAGTCTCTGTGGGCTGGGTGCGGCTGCTGATGAGTTTGATGAACGAAATGGTGTAAAAGCTGAACGCCACCCCGCCGATAAAACGCACCACCATGATCGTGATGATGGATGGCAGGGTCAACACCGAGAGGCGCATGAAAATCGTCATACTCAGTGCCACCAACAGCAGACGATGTGCGCCCACCCGCTGCACGATCTTGTCCGAATAGATCATGAATGGAATTTCAACCACTGCGCTCAAGATCCCAGCCACGGAGATGATCTGTTTGGTGGCGCCGAGTTCGGAGAGAAAAACATTTTCAAATTGCAAAACGCCGTTGTTGAAGAAACCAATGACGATGAGCGCAAATGCAAATCCACGCAGGACTTTATCCTGCCAGATGTATTGAAGCGCGACACGCAGGTTTGGTTTCGGTTGAGTGGATATTTGCCGTGAGCTGAAAAAGCGCGGCTGAATAAAAAAGATCAGGCTCGCGGCAATCAGCCACATGACGGCCACCCCGATAAAAGCGGCGATAAAGCCGAAGCGGGCTGTCAGCCATCCCGAAGAAAGAACCGTGACGATCCATCCCAGCGAGCCCCAAACACGTACGCTGCCGTATCCGCTGTCTGATTCCTGAGAGACGGTCACTGCCATCGAATCCGAAAGCGGCGCAATGCCCGAAGCTGCAAGCGCATGCAAAAATACAATGATGATAATTAATGGGAACAAGTTCTGCAGGCCAATTGCGTAATACCCGATGCCCCCGAGGATCAACGCCGCCTGCAAAATATTGCGGGCCTGCGGGCGCTTTTTGACCTCACTCACCCACAGCGGCGAAACCAGCATGCCAACAATGGCGCTGGTGGATGAAATAAAGCCGATCTGTTTTCCGTTGAAACCGATGCTGACATAAAAGAGATTGATGAACGGGAGAACGAAGCCCCAGCCTCCCATGAAAGTGAAATAATACAAACGTGCAAAGAGCAGATCGTTGAAACGGCTTTTGAGTTCGAGCTTCATAATTTAATCGGGCAGAGTATAACACCCAAAGCCCGCAGCGCCATTTATTGGCAGACCATGCAAAAGGAAATTATGACTAATAGAAAAACATCACAATTAAGATTTAACAGGCGGTTAGGCATATTGCTGATCTCGCCCTGGATCATCGGCTTGTTGTTGTTTAAATTGCTGCCCATCCTGGCATCGTTGGGAATCTCATTCACAAATTTTCAATTGCTCACCCCCGAGCAAACGAGATTCACAGGCCTTGAGAATTACATCCGCCTGTTTCACGACGATGCGGTGGGATATGTATTGTTCGAGACCATCGCGCTGGGAATCTCCACGATCCCCCTGCAATTGGCCGCCTCCATTTTTCTCGCGTCTTTGCTCAGCAATCCGCGCTTGAAAGCGGGTAACATGATGCGGACGTTGTTCTTTCTGCCGAGTATCATCCCTGGCGTGGCCATTTTCTTTATGTGGATCGGTTTTGTCGACCCTGCCACAGGCTGGCTGAACAAATTGATCCTCGGACCGCTTGGCCTGAACGGATTCAATAACTTGTATTCCGACGGGGCAATTGCATTGCTATTTAGCATTAGCTCGCTCTGGTCTGTCGGCCCGGGCATGCTGATCATGCTTGGCGCACTGCAGGGATTGCCGCCTGAAATTCAGGAAGCTGCGCGGGTGGATGGAGCAGGTCCGCTGGTGCGTTTTTTCTACATCACACTGCCGCTTATTTCCCCGGCCATCTTCTTTGCCATCGTCATTAACATGATCGCCATATTTGGCGGTGTGATCCTGCTCGACCGCGGAAATGTATTCAGCGGGAGTTTCTCACCCTATGACGGCTATGTCACTTTTATTCTCTTTGAAAGATATGACCTGGGTTATGCAGCGAGCCTGGCCTGGTTCTTCTTCATTATCGTTATGATCGTGGTGTACGCCCTGTTTACGAGCGCGCGCCGCTGGGTATATTACCCGGATCGGGATGCATAATTTATGACAACGAAAACAAAACGCAATTGGCTTGTGCCGCACAATTATCTTTCGCTAAAACTATGGGAAACACTGGGCAGCGGACTGTTTAATTTGTTTATTTTCCTGATCCTGTTTGTGTATCTATTCCCCATGCTTTTCATGGTCGCCACATCTCTCATGGAAGGACCACAGCTGTCTGATCGCAATTCACCCGCCTACCCTGCCCGGCACACACGCTATGAATATCAAGGTAGAAGTTATGCGATCTACAATGTTCCATTCCCTAATGGGGAGATTCGCCAGCTTGTGTTGGTGGAGCCGGGACGGATGTCAAGTCAATTCATCGACCCGCAAAACCCTGATGGCGGGCTTATTCCATGGGAGGGAAGCTGGCGTCAACTAAAAGGGGTCTACCATTTTTATATCACCCTTGATAATTTCACCAACTTGTTTAGTGCGTTACCCATTTCTCAAATGCTAAAAAACACCCTGATCATGACCATCATTGGAGAGATCGGTGTCCTGATTTCCTCCATTATCGTGGCGTATGGGTTTTCGCGTTTCCCCCTGCCAGGCGGTGACATTCTTTTCTACATCCTGATCGCGACCATTTTGATCCCTGAAAAAGTGACTCTCATTCCCACTTATTTCTTTTTCGTACGCATCCTGCACTGGGAAGGCACCTGGCTTCCGATCTTGGTTCCTTTCTTTTTCGGGAATGCCGTTTACATTTTCCTCCTGCGCCAGAACTTCAAAAGCATCCCCAAGGATCTGGATGAAGCGGCCATGCTCGATGGCGCTGGTCCGCTGCGGGTTTTACTTCAGGTGATCCTGCCGCAATCTTGGCCTACGGTGATCACAGTGTCACTTCTGCATTTCTTCTACATGTGGAACGAAACGCGTCAGGCGGCGCTTTATCTCAGCATCAGCCGCGATTTGGCTCCGATCTCATTTGGGGTGCAAAGCTTCCAGAGCCTCACACCGATTCAAAATCAACTTCAGGCTGGCGCGCTTATTTTAATGATCGTGCCGGTCATCGTGTTGCTTATCTCGCAGCGCTATTTTATGCGTGACATCGTAGTAACCGGAATGGAAAAATAAATACCATGTTTCGTAACCCCAATCACCGTACAATCTTTGGTATCTGGCTTGGATGGGCATTGATCATGTTGGCGTATCATGTCTTTTTACCGGCGCGTTACACGATCCAGCCGCCAGACCGCGCGCTTGAATGGACAGCCACTGAAACCACGCCGGGCAGTCAGGACGGAAAGATCTATCTCAATGAACCTTTTCTCAACCGCCACGTTTCATGGGATTCTGAATACTATCTCGCGATCGCCGTAGGCGGATATGAAGCTCCCGGCCCGGCACGCATCCGCGGACAAGTTGGGGATGACACCCCCAGCACGGGTTTCTGGCCTTTTGTCATTCCAGCACAATCCACGGAAATTCCGGGCATTTCCCTCAGCTATGCATTCTTTCCGTTCTACCCGATGATGATGCGCCTGTTTGCAATCCCGCTTTCATTGTTCGGATTAAATGCCATCGCCACGGCCAGCCTGGCAGGAGTGATCGTCTCCCTGCTTGGTACTTTGGCCGCGATGATCGCCCTGTATGAATTTGCAAGTGTTGAAATGGATGAAGCCAGCGGCGTCCGCGCGGCCTTTTACCTGCTCATTTTTCCAAGCGGGTTTTTTCTGGCTGAAATATATACGGAGGGCCTGTTCGTCGGGCTGGCTTTCAGCAGCCTGCTACTGCTCCGCCGCGGACATCGCGGCTGGGCGGCGGTGGTCGCGGTCATGGCTACCTTCACCCGCGCGGCTGGGGTGGTGATCGCCATCCCGCTCATTATTTCGTGGGTCAGGGAAGCCGAGTGGCTGGAGCTCGACATGGAATGGAGTCAAATCTATTATCGCGGCATTCCCTGGCGCATTGTCGCCAATGGGTTGGTCGCAGCCTCTCCCATATTGGCATTTTTCCTTTGGCGCATTTCCTATTATGGGTTGGCGTTCAGCCTCGTGGAAGCTGAATTCTTTGGGCGTGGATTGCTCTCATTTGGCGTCACATTCATCACCTGGTCTGACGGTTTCCGCGCCATGTTCGAAAATAATCCGCAAGCTGCAGCTTATTATTTTGTGGAATGGCTCGGCATTGTGATTGGCTTCACCGCCTGTATCGCAGGTTTCAAGAAACATCCTGACCTCGCCATTTTCGGTTTCCTCGTGGTCTTCCTCTCATTCACCAGTGGACCCGCCCAGGGAATGTATCGCTACGTTTTGGCAGCACCGCCTGTTTTTCTTTTTCTCAGCAGGCTCGGCAAAAATCCCATCTTTGACCGTGTATGGACGATCGCCAGCATGTTGATCATGAGCATCATGTGCGCAATGTACATGTTCAATATGTGGTCAGGTTGATCCTCCCTCCTCATTTGTGAATCAAAACGGTCCGCAGACTTCTTCTCGAAACCTGCGGACCGTTTAATAAATATTTGTAATTTATAGATCAGGCATTTTCGTGCAGAGCGATCAACTGGGGTTTTGAGTTCGGCACACGGTGAATTTCGCCACAGGCTTCCATATCCAGTTTCACGATGGTGAAATACCACATCACTGAATTGTCAGAATTATCGTGCAATTGCTCTTCCACAAGATTACCCAATTGCGTGAAGGTCAGCGCACCATGTGTACGCAGATTTTCAAGAACGGCCATGCGCACAACCTCGTATTTCGCCCGGTTGAGGCGGACACCTTTTTTTAAAGGTTCGGGCTTCGTGGTAAACCTAAACTCGCTGGTAGCCATGGCCCAACCCGCTAGTTTTCAGGATTCATGCTTGTGTAAAGCGCAAGCACGTTCCCAGTCGGGTCCTTGAAAATGCCAAACCAGCCCATGTTCGGGATCTCATGTTTAGGCTCAAGCACTTTGCCGCCGAGTTGTTCGACCTTCTTCAAGTCTGCATCAATGTCGTCGCTGTCAATGTAGACCAGCACCTGCCCGACAGGGTTTTCAGCCGATACCTCGGGGAAACCGCCGCCGGAACCATCGGCTGCCTCCCACATGGTGTAATTCATATCGGGAACGTGTTGAAGCTTCCAGCCGAACAAGTCCTGATAGAACTTTGCCGCGCTTCCAACGTTCGCCGCAGGGATCTCAACATGAACAACATTTCGCTTGGACATAGCATTCTCCTTTTAATAAAGTGGACAACAGTATGAATATTTTAGAACACACGTTCTAAAACGTCAAGCGCCAGATATGGGAATTTTTCACACATGCCCCCTATATATACCTTGAAGGTTATCGTCCGAATCGGGCAAGGATACGGAGAAAGATTTCACGGTCATCAGGCATGATCTCGACCATCGCAAAGCCCACATGGTACAGATTGGGTTCGATCTCGTCTATTCGACACCATTTTGAGCGGGCGATAAAAATAATGAATGGGCGGTCTGCCAGTTCGGGGGTAAGCTCTACGCGCAGGTAATAATCTTTTTCAACAGGATATGGGGCCGTTGTTTCCAACTGTAAACCGTAGGGGCTTACCTCCACCATGTGACCAATGATCCCCTGCGTATCATCATCCACAACGCGCAGATAATAATCAAACTTTTTTCGGGGGGTGGTTCGACGTTCAGGCATGAGAATTCTCCTTCACAAGATCGTTATTATCGCTTAATCCTACCATCACGGATAATTCTCAAAAATATACGTTCTATATTAAAATTTTTCGGCTGAAATCCCCGCAGGATCGAATTTTTCTCGGAATCAGAAGCAGGTAAAACGTCAGAATTTGATGCGAGCGGCGAATTTTATTCGTATTTCAGGGCCTGTACGGGAATCATTGTGGCAGCGCGCAAGGCGGGGTACAGTCCAGAAAGCATTCCGATAATGGTGGCAAATATCAACGCGAAGACAGGCAGCCAAACAGGGGTGTAGACAGCTACGCTGGGAGGCGGACCGCCCTGCTCGCTAGCCTGCCCCGCCAGATAGATGATGGCCAGCACGTTGATGCCTTGTGCCGCCAGCCAGCCGATGATGACGCCGCCCGCGCCTCCGATGAAGCCGATGCCTGCTGCTTCCCCAAGGAAAATGGACAGCACATCGCGGTTGGTTGCGCCAACTGCTTTCATCAGGCCGATCTCACGCGTACGCTCCAAAATGGACATGGCCATCGTGTTGGCGATGCCGATAGCTGCGACCAGCAAGGCAATGGTTCCCACACCGCCGAAGATGATCTGCAAAACGAGAAAATAACCGTTGATGCTTTCGAGATACGCCTGCGGGGTGATGGCTTGAAAGCCCATTTCAGTGATCTGGTCAGCGATATCCAAAGCCAGATTGGGATCTTCAACTTTGACGATGACCTGGTTGTAGCCGGTCTTGTTGTAGTTAATGCGAATCCCATTTGACCACTCGTTCAAGCTACGCACCAATTCCAGCGGCATGTAGATGGAATAATCTGCCTCGCCGCCTGTTTCGCTCAAGACTCCTGCTACACGCAGACTGATGTTTTTCTGGGTTACATTCCCCTGCTGATCCCATTTCATCACGACCAATTGAATTTGCTCGTTATACAAGTCGGGCGGTGGGGGCGGTTCCTGCCCGGGGCGCAGACGCGGATCGTAAAAATTATTGGGGGTCATGACACCAATAATCACCGAACCTCGTGAAAGCACAGTCGTCCCTTCACTGGCTTCCAGGCCGATATTCGCGAGGTCGTCTGTATCGATGCCGATGATGCCCACACCGCCTTCCAATTTTCGATAGGAGATGACAGCAGCCGCATTCAAATAATCACGCGGGATAACCGACTGAACTCCGGGGATGGCCCTGAACTGTTCGAGGACAGGATTTGTGATCAGGGCTGGTTCCTGCAGCTGATCGGAGGATACCGCAGGGGCCATGCCATATCCCCCACCGCCGCCATAGAACATGCCATAAGCAGGCATCACATCGATCAAGGTCAGGTCACCGATGCCGTAAAGTTGATCGGTGGCGCTTTTTTGAAGACCGACCGCAAGCGAAACAAGGATGACCACCGCCGCTGTGCCAATGACCACACCGATGGCGGTCAGGGCTACACGCGCCTTGCGACGTCCGAGGTTTCCGAAGATCAGGCGAATCAAATCAAGGAATTTCATGTGGAAGCAATGCTCCTAGCCACCTTTGCCGCCACCGGCTGGCATGGGGACTTGCTCTCCTTCAAATATCGGCGCTTCGGATGGGCTGCTGTTCTGCGACATCGATGAATCCAAACCGAGCAGGCCAAGAATGGCACGCCATATTTTTTGCAGGAAAGTTTCCTCTTCCATAACAGGTGCAAATTCACCGCCACCGCCGCCAAGCGAGGGGTCAAGAGAAGGATCGAGGGAAGGGTCAACAAAGGCTTCCTCCACCGTCACCTGCAATTTGCGAGTGAGCGTGCGCGGCTGGTTGAAATCGTCGGTGTATTCGATGGTGACGGTTAAATCCATCGGGCCGGGGGCATCCGGGAACAGGGTCGAGTCAAAGGTGAAGTAACCGCCTGGGTCCAGCGACCCAACCAAAGTCGTGGCAGGATCGACCGTTCCTCCTGTCGTTTCGATCTTCATATTTCCCAAAACAGTGGTGCGTTTTCCGAGGCTGACGATCTGGATCGGCAGCGCACCCGGCTCACCCGCAAAGAACGGGTCGGGCGGGCGGTAGAAACTCACGTCCACATTCGGGAGACTGTAGACCAACAGTGTAATGACCTGATCATCGTTGACCACTTCCCCTTTGTTGTTGACATAAGAAAACGAGATCTTCATCGGGTATGCGCCCGGATTGGTGGATACATTGACGATCAGGCTTTGGAAGACCTGCAATTGACCGCCAGCGGGAATATCGCCAAGCGATTGAATATTGGATGAGTTGACCGGCGCAAAATTGGTGAATTCGCCGCCGCTCCCGGAAACGCCACCAGGCTGGGGCGTGCCGCTGCTATCACCTGAGGAACCACCGCCCACGATCATGGTGACACGCTTGGCACTCGTATTTCCCATATTCTGGACCGTCAACCCAAGCTGGAATTGTTCACCCGGTTGAAGCGGTTCCACCGTCGACGCATAGCTGGTGATAACCAATTGGGCATTGTTCACCCCTGTTGGAGTGGCAGTGGGATAGGGCACGGTTGAGCCTCCCACGGGGATACTGAGCGTAAATTTGTCGATGTATTCCGTGCCTGCGCTGTCGTAATAGGTCAGCGTGACATCGGTGGTGACGACCGATTTCCCATAAATAGTATCGAGCGCAATAAATGGCTGGGTTGCATCATTATGATCACCGGCGCGAATGGTCCCCAAAAAGATCGCACCGCCCGTTTTAGTTGGGATAAGGTCCGTCGATGTAAAAACTGCCTGCACATTGTAGGCAGCCACAGTGCCGGCATTGCCAAAGTCAATGTTGAGTTTGAAATCATCGCCCGAACGCACACGCTCGACATTGATCTCATAGGAACCGATCACCATCTGCGGACGGTCAAACGGCATCGAGGTCGGGGTGGGAAGCGGAGATGAATCGGCAACGGTCAGCCCGTTGGGGTATTCAAACGCAGTCGAATCAGGATTTGTGACCACCACTGTATATGAACCCGCGGCAACGCCGGGGCGCACAACGGCTCTTAATTGGTTGGGACCGTCATAGGAAGTGGTAAGTGTGCCATAGTTTTTCAAAGAAACGACAGCGCCAGATTCAAAGCCCGAGCCTGTGACCGTAATGGTCGTGGCGATGTCGTTAAAAACGAGATTGGGATCCACCGAACTGATCACGGGGTCGGCATAGGCGGGTGTTGTCCAACCCGCCAATAGGGTTATCGTGAGAAGGATTGAAACAAAATATTTATTTTGAAACTTCATTTAGTCTCCCGTTGCTTGAAACTGCACGTCATGAGGTCAGCCCACAATGGATTTACGGCACTTCCAATGCGGCAGATTGATACTCATCTTCACTGACTACATGTCCATCCAGCAGGAATATCTTGTGTGTGGCAAAACGCGTCATACGCGGATCGTGCGTCACAACGAGCACGGTCCGCCCGGAACGATGCAAGTCCGAAAGCAACTGCATCACCGTAATGCCGCTGGCCGTATCGAGGTTTCCTGTAGGCTCATCGGCCAAAATCAAACTAGGATTATTGACCAACGCACGCGCCACAGCGACGCGCTGCTGCTGTCCGCCTGAAAGCTCGGCAGGGCGATGATGGCTTCGGTCTGCCAGGCCAACCTGTTCCAATAATTGGCGGGCGCGGGTGCTGCGCTCAGAAACCGGTATGCCGGTGAATTGCATGGGAAAGGCCACATTCTCCAGGGCGTTCATGCTTGTGATCAAGTTATAGGATTGAAAGATAAACCCCATGGTGCGGCGGCGGAAAAGCGCAAGCGCGTTTTCGTCCATCTGATCCAACCGCTCATCACTGATCGAGATCTCACCGGATGTGGAACGGTCCAGCCCGCCAAGCAAATAGAGCAGGCTACTCTTACCTGATCCCGACGGCCCCATCACGACCGTAAAGGTATGCGGCTCAATATCCAAGCTGACCCCATCCAATGCGCGGACGGTTGTCCCACCCATTTGGTAGTGCTTTTTCAGGTCAGTGATGTGGATCAAAGGGGAAGTCATTCACACCCGCCTGGTTTAGAAGGCCGTTCCACTGCTAAAGCTCGAAACCAACGCCCCTGACCCTGCGAGTACAAGTAGAATGACGAGCAAAATGATCCCCACCCCAATCACCGCCTTGTTGCGCGGAAGTCCATCCGCAGCGCCAAAACCAATGACCAACAGGATGGCATTCCAAATGAAAAAAATATCCACTCGTGAAAGCATCTTCCCTAAAAAGATGGCCCCACCCGCAAAACCCGATAACCCCGGGCTGACAATGGCATGCCCCGCAATGAGAATGAAGACAACCCGCAGCACATCACGCAGCATAAAAGGCAGGCTGGCCCAGCCAACCACATTCAAGGCACTGCCCATCGTGCCGCGTCCGCCCAGCAAAGTGGAACCGAGATGCAAAAGTCCGCTTAAGATCAGCCAACCCAACCATAACCCAGCCAAAGCTGAAAGCAGCGGAATGATGTAAACAAATGTTGCTCCCTGTGTGGCCTGTTGTGCCTGCATGAAATTATTTTGCATATCGGGCGTCCAATATTGCCAATCCGGAGGCAGTTGGATCTCCCCCATCGCCGCTGCGCGCGCTTTCACAAATCCGCCAACAATGACGGCCAGTGAAGACGAGATGCTCAATGCCAGCATCGGGGTCAACCACGAAGAAACAGTCTCACCTGCAATCTCTGCAAAGGCGAGTTTGGGATGTCGCAAAACTTCGAGTATTCGCGCAAAATTCAATCGGCGCGCTGGAACAGAGGGATTTGATTCAGTCATAGTTTTTTTTCAATAGTTGAGGAGTTGAGAAAATTCTATCATGCTTTCAAAAAAGAGATTCCCTGCCCATTAACGAAAAACGGCTGGGAAATGTTCCCAACCGTTTTATTTTTCAGACGTTTACAAGATCATTTCGGCCGATAAAGCAATGTAGCTGTTGTGATGGTGGTAAGCGTAGGTTTTGCAATATAAACCGATTGTGTGGTTCTAATAACAATATAAGGAGGGGAACCCAGTTTGTATTTCACAAGAAACTCAACGGTATACCACTGATTGACAGGCACATTATTGAAAATAAAAGTGCAGCCATTGCTGAGAGGCGGATTGGTAAACGTCGCTGTGTAACTGCCGTTCTTGTTGTATAAAGTTGCCTTGGTGCAATCATACGTATCCGCATTAGGCAGTGATCGATTAGGCTTGACTGGGACCTTCACAATCGTAGTTGTACTATCCGGGTATGCATATGACGGGGTGGTCAGCGTGCCCGCTAAAAGAGCCACAACAGCCAAAGACACAAAGAACAAACGTAGGTGCTTCATAACAACCTCCTGTTGTTACGATGAGTATAAACCCATCGCCCAGCTCAAACAACCTACATTTTTGAAAATGTAACGATACTAAATCCCTTCAAACAAATCCGTTTTGCGCCTGATACCCTCAGTCACAGGCGGGTACGCCTGCATGTAATCTTCATTTTCGCCGAACAGGCGCGTCACGAAGCCCATCAATCCGCGCCGCATCTGCATCCCACCCTGCGAGGCGTGACATTCGCTAGCCTTTCGCTTGGCCTCTGCCGCAGAAGCCACATTCAAGCGGACATGGATGGGAAAGGTCACCTCAGCCAGTTCCTTGATATTGATATCGCCATTGCGGCCAAACTTGGTCGGGTCTTTTCCGAACAGCGGCATCAAACGCACTGCCGCCCGCAACAAGCCTTTTGGAAAAACCTGAAAGTACAAGGCCTGCGGCTTGAAAGCTGATCCAGCCTCGGGGTGGAAAGATGCGTCACCCGCTTTTTCGAAGGCAAGCACCGTCGCCTTGTGAATATGAATGTGGTCAGGATGTTTATATCCACCGATCGGGTCGAAAGTCAAAACAACCTCTGGCTTGAGATCACGGATGTACTTCACTACGCGCCCAGCTACTTCATCAATCGGCGCATTGATCTGCGCGTCAGGATGCTTGTTATCTTCCATGCCCGGCATGCCCGAATCACGATAGCCAAGAAAGAAAATTTCCTTCAATCCGAGTTCTTTGCCCGCGCGCATCAATTCATTTGTGCGCATCTCGGCAGTATCCTTGAAACCCATCAAATGTTCCGCATCCACTGTGCCTGCTTCGCCGCGCGTGGCACATACATAATACACATCATAGCCGCGGCTTGCATACAAAGCCAGCGTGCCACCCAAACCAAAAGACTCATCATCAGGGTGAGCCAGAACCGCAAGTAAAGTTTTTGTCATTTCATTTTCCTCTCGTGCATAGACGTTTACCGAACGCCAAAGTTTACCTTATTATGATAAAATGTCGCCGTATTAAAGGAGCACCCAGCGAATGACGGATATTCTGTAGACAACCATTTTTTTCAGGGCACCAACCCGCTGTATTGATTCATCAGCCGAGGCATGCCCTCGGTTTTCTTTTTAACAACTACAGGAACGAACATTATGCTTAGTATCCATAACCTCTCTAAAAATTTTGGCATTCAGCCGGTTTTACAAAACATCAATTTCAATATCAGCGCAGGCGAACGCATCGGCCTTATCGGCCCGAACGGCTCAGGCAAGACCACCCTCATGCGCATCCTCGCAAAGTTCGAGCATCCCGATTCCGGGGATGTCTCTTCGACGCGCCCAAATCTACGAATTGGATATCTCGCCCAGGGAATGGACCTCGACCCCAGGCAGACGCTTCACGCCGCGCTCGGGCTTGACCCAGAAACCCAAACAGATCCCGCCGCTGAAATAGAGTCGCTCGCCCTGGCATTATCGCAAACCCCAAATGATGCCGCACTCCAAAGTCAATATGACGAAGTCCTGAAAAAACTTTCCACATTTCAGATTCAACCCGAAACCATTCTCGCCCCGCTCGGCCTTGACCACCTCCCCGCCGATACACCCATCGCCCACCTCAGCGGCGGACAAAAGACCCGCCTCATGCTTGCGCGCGTGTTGCTCGAAGATCCGCATTTATTGCTGCTCGATGAACCCACCAATCACCTCGACATCGAAATGCTCGAATGGCTTGAAGAATGGTTGAATCAATTTCAAGGCGCAGTGTTGATCGTCTCACATGACCGTGTCTTTCTCGACAACACGGTCACATCCATCCTTGAGTTGAATCCGATCACGCACGGCATCCGCGCCTATGCGGGCAACTACTCAGATTATTTGCATCAGAAATTGATGGAGCAGGACAAGCAGTTGCAGGAGTATCAAGACCAGCAGGATGAACTTGCCCAACTGCGCCGCGCCGCAGGCCACGTCCGCAGTTTGACCATTATGAAAAAAGGCGGCAAAGCTGATAGCGGAGATAAATTCGCAAAAGGCTTCTTTGGCAACCGCGCCACCAAAAATGTGGCAGGCCGCGCAAAACACATCGAAGCCCGCATCGAACATATCCTCACCGACGAAAAAATCGAAAAGCCGCGCGGCAACTGGGCCTTGAAATTGGATTTCGGCGAGCCCGATCACCAATCAAAATTTGTATTGGAAACCGAATCGTTATCTATTGGCTACACGCCAGAAAATCCACTACTTGAAAACATCAACCTGTTCATCCGTGCAGGTCAGCGCATTGTGTTGACGGGACCGAACGGCGCAGGAAAAACTTCCTTCATCCGCACCATCGTCGGCAGGATTCCCCCGCTGGCGGGTTCCTTCCGTTTGGGCGGCGCGACAAAGCTCGGCTACATGGCACAGGAGCAGGAATTGCTCAACCCGAAATTCAGCGCGTTGCAAACCATTCAATCCGTATCCGCTTTCAATGAAACGGATGCGCGCAACTTCCTGCATTACTTCCTTTTCAAAGGCGATGCCGCCCTGCGCGCCTCGGAGGAACTTTCCTATGGCGAACGCGCACGCTTGCAACTTGCCACTCTCGTGGCACAAGGGTGTACATTCCTCATCCTCGATGAACCCATCAACCATCTCGATATTCCCTCGCGCGAACGCTTCGAGGAAGCCCTCGAAAATTTCAAGGGAACCATCCTCGCCGTCGTCCATGACCGCAGTTTCATCGAACGCTTTGCCTCCGATGTTTGGGTGGCGAAGGATGGGAAGATATTGAAATAATAATTATCTTACTGAGACCCTAAAGGTTTTCTTCGCCAACAAAAGTGAAACTCAAGCAAGAGTCTCTTGCAAATCTTGAATCCAGTTTTTCGGAAAAACCTTTAGGGTCTGATCAAATAAAGGAAAATCATGTCAACACAAAATTTCACGCCATATGATGGCGTCAATCAAATCCTGTCTGCTCTGCTTGAAAAAGCAAAAACCATTCTGACTGATCAATTCGTCGGCATGTATTTATACGGCTCGCTCTCCAGCGGTGACTTCCACCCCGATGCCAGCGACATTGACTTTCTCTTCGTCACCCGCGTGGCGCTTCCCGCAGCAACGATTTCAAAACTGGAAACCATGCACAACGAACTCTGGAAAAGCGAAATGGATTGGGCATCCAAACTTGAAGGTTCGTACATTCCGCAAATCCCCCTGCGGCGTTACGAAGCAAACGGAGAAGCCTACCCAACCATCAACGAAGCCAGATTCTACGTTGCCCCGCATGGCAGCGACTGGATCATCCAGCGGCACATCATCCGCGAATACGGGAAAGCGCTGGAAGGGCCAGATCCAAAAACCTTGATCGATCCTGTTCTGCCAGATGAAATTCGAAAAGCTGTGACAGGCATTCTCAATGAATGGTGGTTTCCGATGCTGGAAGATCCGTCCTGGCTGCGTGATCACGACAGTCACTATCATTCCTACGCCATCCTCACCATGTGCCGCGCACTGCACGCACTCGAATATGGGACGATCGTATCAAAACCCATCGCGGCAAAATGGGCACAGGAAAAACTCGGCGGTAAGTGGATTCAGGTGATTCAGGATGCGCTCGATCAAAGAATCGATGCGGGGCATTTTGAGTTATTTGATGATGCAATGGAATTGATCAAAATCACAAAAGAATTGGCTTCATAAAAATCGCGAGGAGAAAATGATCACGTATCGAAGTTATGAAGAGAAAGATTGGCAGGCCATTTGTCAGATCCATGACCGTGCGCGGCCGCATGAATTGATCGGTTCGTGTGACCCGCGCGGGTTTGTTCCCATCGAGCAGGATGAGGAAGTGGAAGACTTGAAGCGTGCCAACAAGTTTGTCGCATGTGATGATGAAACTATCGTGGGTTTTGTCGGCGTGGATGAAGATTATCTCGCGTGGCTGTATGTTGATCCGAGCCACTACAGAAAAGGTATTGGCCGTGAATTATTGAAAATCGGAATCCGCGAGATCGGCGAAGGCGCATGGACAATCGCGCTCGATGGCAATAAAAAAGCAATTGCATTGTACGAGAGCGAAGGCTTTGTAGAGATCGAGCGTTTTGCCGGTGACAATGCAGGCTATCCATGTACGTGTCTGAAAATGAAGCGAGTAAAATAAACCACCATTTTCGTAGGGGCGCAGCGGCGCTGCGCCCCTACACAAGGAGCATAAATGAAATTTGAAACTCTCGCCATTCACGCAGGGCAGGAACCCGACCCAAACAACGGCGCGGTGATGACGCCCGTGTATCTCACATCCACTTACAAGCAGGATGGCATCGGCAAGCCGCGTCAGGGATATGAATATTCGCGCACGCTGAATCCCACGCGCAAGGCATTGCAGGATTGTCTCGCGGAATTGGAAAGCGGACAATGGGGTCTGGCTTTTGCCTCTGGCATGGCGGCAACCGATACAGTTTTACGAATGTTGGGAAGCGGTGACCATGTGGTCGCGGGCAACGACGTGTACGGCGGCACCTTCCGTTTATTTGACAAAGTGCTGCGCCGCTTCGGTCTGGACTTTACATTTGCTGACACAACCGATCCAGAGAATCTCGCCGAAGCATTGACTCCATCCACGAAGATCGTTTGGCTGGAGACTCCTACAAATCCTCTGTTGGCTGTCACCGATATTCGCGCCGTTGCAGAGATGATCAAGAATCATCCCAATAAGCCTTTACTGGTCGTAGACAATACTTTCGCAACCCCTTACCTGCAGCGTCCGCTTGAAATGGGCGCGGATCTGGTCGTCCACTCGATGACGAAATATCTCGGCGGGCATTCGGATGTGGTCGGCGGCGCGATCATTGGCAAGGACAAGGAACTCGGCGAGAAGTTAGCGTATCTGCAGAATGCCATCGGTGGGATTCAAGGTCCGATGGATTCATTCCTCGTGCTGCGTGGAATCAAGACTTTGCCGATCCGCATGGATCGTCACGCACAGAACGCGGAGAAGATCGTGGCGTTTCTGGAGAAGCAGAAAAATGTCAAACGGCTGATCTACCCATTTCACGAGAGCCATCCACAGGTCCAGGTGGCGAAGCGCCAAATGCTCAATGGCGGAGGAATGATCTCGTTCGTGATGAAAGATGGGCGGGATGCGGCTGTCAAAGTCGCGGAATCCACAAAGATATTTACGTTGGCAGAATCACTTGGCGGAGTGGAATCCCTGATCGAAGTGCCAGCAGCGATGACACATTTATCGACACAGGGCTCGAAGTTGGAAGTGGACCCCGGGCTGGTGAGATTATCAGTTGGGATCGAAAACGTTGAGGATTTACTGGCCGACCTTGAACAGGCACTAAGATAAAAAATCCGCCGCCATCTCTGGCGGCGGATTTTTTTCACAATATTATCCGCCTGTGGCGCGGATGGCAACGAGGGTTACGTCATCATCCTGTTTGGAGCCATTCTGATATTTCACCAGTGTGCTGAGCAGGTGGTCGCAAACCTGTTGCGCCGAGGAATTGGACAGGGATTCAAGAACCGATTTGATGCGGTCAATGCCGAAGGCTTCCCCATTTGGGTCGCGGCAATCGGTCATACCGTCTGTAAATAGAAGCAGGGTCGAGCCGGGCGGAAGAGTGATCGCATGCTCGTCGAGCAAGATCGAATCCCACAAGCCAAGCGCCATGCCCGGGCGATAAGGCAAACGCTCCACTTTGCCATCGGGCTGAAGAACGAGCGGCGGTTCGTGACCAGCACGCGCGTAACTGAATTCATTTGTTTTCACATTGAGAATGCCATACAACACGGTGACGAATTGCGTTGACTTTTGCAATCGTGTGATGTGACGATTCACCAATTGCATCACCTCGCCTGCAGAAAGACCGGTGTCGGCCTCCGCCATGACGAGCGCATGCGCGCGCGCCATGAATAGCGCAGACGGCACACCTTTGTCGGCTACATCACCGATCAATACGCCGATGAGGCCATCGCCAACATAAAAGACATCGTAAAAGTCGCCGCCTACCTGACGGGCAGGCAGGATGCAGGCACCAAAATCAAAATTGGACGGTTTGGGAAGTTCATCCGGCAGAATGCTGAGTTGAATTTCTGCGGCAACTTGAAGTTCACGTTCAAGGCGTTCTTTTTCGATGATCTGGGCCTGAGCGGCTTTCAATTCATCATATGCAGTCTGAAGTTTCTTATTTTTTTCAGTGAGTTCGTGAAAGGTTTGGGTATTGGTCGCATCCAGACGCTGACTTAATACGCGCACCATGGAACCTGAAAGCTCGGGGTGTTTTTTAGTCAGACCAAGAAATGTCTCGCGGCTCATCGAAAGCAAAGTGGATTCTCCGCGCGCGCGCACCGTGGCAGTGCGATGTCCACCGGGCATGATCAAGCCCATCTCTCCGAAATGCTCCCCTTCGCTCATCACGTTGAGCAAAAGCTCCTCTGCCTGCCCCGCAGCCATGAGCACTTCCAGCGTACCCTTCATGACAATATAAAAATGTTCGCCGGGATCGCCTTCCTTGAAAAGGATCTCCCTGTCGGCCATTTCCTTTTTTTCCATGGCAGCAAGGATCTGGTCCAATTCCTTGCGGGGAAGTCCAGCGAACAGGGGGATTTTCGAGAGCAGGGTATTTGACATGTTATTTTTGGGTGAGATCCATGACTTCTTTTCCAGCCAGCTTGTCTTGAATACGTTGGACGACAAGGTCAAGATGGTCGGGATGGTGGGCAAAATCAAGGTCACCTGTTTGAATGGTCAACACGGGGCAAAGGTCAAATGCACCGAGCCATTCACTATAAAAAGAATCCAACAGGGACAGATAATCCGGGGTAATGCCAGTTTCCATATTACGGGCGCGCTTACGGATGCGATCCATCAACACAGGAACAGGCGCTTTGAGGTAGATCAACAGGTCAGGGCGCGGCAATCCATTGACCACGACCTCAAACAGGCGGCGATACGCCAGATAATCACGCTCGCCCAAATTGCCCATATGATGAAGCGCACGCGCAAAAATATGAGCATCTTCGTAAATACTGCGATCTAAAATGGCGGAACGCGAATCGCGTGAGGCTTCAAGATACTGGTCGGCACGATGACCGAGAAAAAATACCTGCAAATGGAAAGACCAGGCATGCATATCCCCGTAAAAATCAGAAAGGTATGGGTTATCTGTTACGGATTCATATCCCGTCCACCAGCCGAGGCGGGCGCCAATACGTTCTGTGAGGGTTGTTTTTCCCGCACCAATATTGCCAGCCACCAATACCAAATGCTTTGCCATAGATTTTTTATTTTATCATGAGAAAGGTTTACAAGTATAATTTGAGGAAGCGCGGCAAAAAAAATCATACAAAGCAGTGCACAAGGAGAACTACACTACATGAAAATTCGCGACGCATCGGGCTGGACCATCTTTATCTTTGGAGTACTTGCGTTCCTGCTTGGACTGATGGGCCTGATCCGCCCCGAGATCCTTCTCTCCATCCTCGGCTTTGAAGTCATTGACCGCGCCATGCGCGCGAGCAGCGATTACACGATTGTCTTTATGACGGCGTCCTCCATGGCTTCATTGAATATCGGCATCTATTATGTGCTGGCCGCCCTAAACGATGTGAAGATCTTCTATCGCTGGACCGTGCCTTTCCGCACGTTGACTTTCATCGTGTTCACAACCACCGTCATCGTTGGAATTGCCCCGATGCGTTTCCTCGGGGTGGGACTTTGGGAATTCCTCGGCGCCCTTGCCACGGGCATCGCGCTTTACAAAGAAAGCCGCACCAACAAGTAAAAAGGGAGCTTGTCATGAAATCCAAATGGATCGAATATAACGGCAAAAAGATACTGTATCAGGATTTCTCCAATCTGTTCTTCAATACAAAAGCCATTCAAGAGGAGTTGGCACAGGTTCAGGAGATCGTGATGGGCGAGCCTGAAAATTCCGTTCTCATTATTTCAGATTTCACGAATACGGAAATCACGAATGAACTAATGCCGATCTTGAACGAGGCATCCAGGAGAACAAAGCCGCATGTCCGCAAGACCGCCACGCTGGGAATCACAGGCGTCAAGCGCACATTGGGAGACCTGCTTTCACGCATCACAGGCCAGTCAATTTTATATTTTGCAAATGACAAAGAGGCAAAAGACTGGCTCACCAAGGATTGAACAAACATGACTCACCCCGAAAATAATCTTTCGCGGGTGAGGTTGTTTTTACGAGCCAAACAGGACGCAGATGAACGCTGATTTGCGCTGATCAAAGCAAAAATCAGCGTTTTCTGCGTTTATCTGCGTCCCCTATTAAATTCGGGGTAATCATGTTTGTCATATGTGCGGATTATTCAATCTGAAATTCAATCGCGATTGTTGTATACTTTCAGCACCATTAGAAGGAGCACCTTTCGGAAGGCATAACCATGAGAACACGTTTAATCCTTTTTTCAACACTGATCCTGGGCGCATTGCTTTTTTCATGCGAATCAAACTCATCGACACCGACAAAACCAGTGGACACGAATGCGCTGCGCACGCAGGCAGTCGCCACCTACGCTTCCTCCCTGACCGAAACCCTGGTCGCTGTTCCAACTGCATCGCCAGCGCCGACGGAAAAATTCACCGCCACCCCCGTTGTCCTGACCGCCACACTCGAAACACCCGCCACCGCCGATCCCTGTTACGACCTGCTCTGGATCGAAGATGTGACCATCCCTGACGGCACGAACTTGAAACCCAATGAATCCTTCACCAAGACCTGGCTCGTCCAAAACAGCGGCGGATGCGCATGGCCGCCCGGATTCACATTCCAACACGTGGGCGGCGACCCGATGCGCGGAGAAACGTTCATCCTCGAAGAAGCGATCCCCGTCGGCGCAAAACGCGAGATCTCCATTCAACTGGCTGTCCCCACCGATCAAAATGGGCTCATCCAAAGTTCGTGGCGCATGGCCGATGCCAACGGCGTTTTCTTCGGCGATACACTCACGGTCAACATCACGGTTGGGAATATCCTCACCCCCACATCTACAACCACTCCGTAAGAAGAAGAACCCCGCGACTCTGCGGTAAAACTTTCTGCTACATCCGCTTGAATTGCGCGTACAACAGCCTCCAAAATAATTTTTGCCAAACCCTGATCGCCCGTCGGCGCTCATCCTTTGAAACAGGATGAGCGCTGTATGTTTCCTGTAGATAGAGATCGGTTAGGAATCGAATTTCATCGGGCGCGGGGGCCAGCCATTCGTAACCGCTCCTGAGCCTGGCCCGCAGTTTTGCAGAAAAGATCGTCGGGGTTTCGTTGATGGGCGCATCTTTATATATCTTTTTGCCGTGATAATAAATGTATCCATAGATCGACGCGACCGTTTCATGAGACCGCAGCAATCCCTGCACGCGCAGAAACCACAGACTCGCAAACAAAATGACGATGGCCAAAGCAGCCAGCGGGATGAAGATATTCGGCTCGGGGAAACGCCCCAGTTTTACAAAATCATTCGATTCCCGCAAAGGCGCAGACGGGATAATTGGAACGAAGGAATCGTCCACGCCTGAGAAATCATCGGGCAGGGTGAGTTCCAATTGACCCGCCGTTGGCTCAAACTCCACCCAGCCGACTTCTGTAAAATAAATTTCGACCCAACTATGGGCGTCCGCCTCGCGGATGATGTACTGCGCGCTTCTGGCATCATAGATTCCATTGGCATACCCAATGACCAGCCGCGCAGGCAAACCGACAGAACGTGCCATCACGACCATGGATGTGGCGTAATAATCGCAATAGCCTTTCTTCAATTCAAAGAGGAAGTAATCTGCCACATCTTGATTCGGCGCGGGCGGAGTCACATCGAGCGAGTATGGATAGGTGCGCAGATATCTTTCGATGGCTTTGGCTTTGTCGTATGGATTGGCGGCATTTGCCGTCAGCGATTCGGCGAGATCGCGTACACGCTGGGGAACTGTATCGGGGAGAGTCAAATATGTTTCGCTGATCCCAGTTGGATAGTCCAGAGAGGAAGCGCGTAATTGATTCGCATTGACGTTGAGCTCAAACGAATCCGCCTGATAGCTTTTCGTCTCTGTGATGACACCGAGCATGTCGGCCTCGTTGGGCGGCTGGGTGCGCCAGTTGACATTGAAGGGCTGATCTGCCGTGGCAAGCAGACCCGTCCAATACAGGCGGCTGTCTTCGCTGAAGGATTTTTCCACCTGTTGATGAATGACGCTGTAGCTATCGTCCGTTTTTTGAAGGATCGATTCGTTCGCTGAATATGGCACGCCCTCCACAGGTGAGGTGGACCAGCCCTGGCCGTTGTAAATATCGTAAGTCAGCCAGCGCCAGTAGTGACGCGGAATGGCTTCATTGGTGATCGAGTTTTCGGTCGGCGCGAGTTCGCCCGTTTGCACGGTGAACATGACCGTTTTAGCCAGCGTGGGACTCAACCCGATAAGATGCTGGCGCGGCAAACCCGTTGCGCCAGAAATAACATATGCCTGTGCGGAAGCTTTATCGAGGCCGAGGGCCTTGCCAACATCATCCTTGCGAGAAAGTTTCTGCGCCACCTCTCGAATGGAAATGGAAGGCATGAAACCCGCGCCCAAAGTCAGCGCAATGGATAGGATCAAAATGGCGGAATACGTTTCGCGTGCCGTTTTCGAATTGCCTTCTGTATCGCGGCTTGTGAAATTCCATTTTTGATTGACTCCGATGAGCATGATCAAAGTGAAGATGGCAAGTTGAAGCGAGAACAGGTCCTTGCTTGTGTATTCCAATATATAAGTTTGCAAAACAAGCGCTGGTGCAAGTGCAAGAAAGGTCTGGTTATGGCGGCTGGTTTTCCAGCCTGCCCAGGCCGCGCACAACAAAATCGGCAAGTCCCAGATGAACTCGCGCACCATGGGATGTTTGAGGGAGGCGCTGAAGATCAGCGTGAAGAATGTATTTGCGCGATGCGTCAACTCTGTGAACTGCATCAGAAAAATAGATGTGTCGGGGAAGACAGCCTCGGGAGAATCTCTTTCGAGGAACCAGAGCAGCAGGTCACGCTCGAACGGCGGTATCGCACGGATGATGAGTTTAAACGGCTCGATCAATCGCGCGCTTTCGATGATCGCAAATAAAAAACCGCTCACGAGTACGATGATCCACACACGGCGGGGTGAGGATGCGCCAAAACCAAGCAGGTAAGCAAGCGTCACTGCGAATGCTGCCACGGGAAAGAAAGCCGCATCCTGCACATCGAGAATGCCGTCCTTCAGCCCCATGCCAAGAGCGCCCATTGCAAGAAGCAAAATGAGCCAGGTCAGGAAGGAGCGCAGTGAAAAAAGTTTTTTCATGGATAGATCTATTTTCGTCCTTCGACTACGCTGCGGAAATCACGCAGCTCCGCTCAGGACGAAGAGTTGTTTCAACTTCGAATCGGCATGATCTCGCCTGTGGGCGTGGAGCGCCACTTCCAGCCGCCTTGCTGATGGGAAAGTGTTTTGGGCGCTTCGAGCATGCCGCGCGGAATGATGTGATATTTGATGCCGCGGCCTTCGAGGTTGGCTGCGACGAGTGCAGGAGATTCCTTTCCGCCGAATGTGGATGCATCAAGCAGGAGTACCGTAGGGACGATGCCGCGTTTGACCAGCGGAAGGAGTGTCTTCAGCCAATCCGTTTTTGTGGAGGCAGTGACAATGATGAGGCTGTGATGTCTGCCAAGTGAAGATTGAATACGTTCGAGGGTTTTATCGAGGCCGAGTTCTCCAGGCTGGGAAAGCGCAAGCGATTGCAAAATTTCCCAGCGCTGCCCCTCCCCTTTTTGCGGGTGGATCCATGCGGCGTCTTTGCTGTTGGTGATGAGGCCCACCGCTTTGCGATTGCGTAGTCCTTTGCTTGCGAGCGATGCGGTGAGCACAACGCTTTGTTCTTCGATGGAATCCCAACCTTCGCCGAAGAGATTATTTTTATCGAGGTCGAGCAGAATCCACCAGTCACCTTCGGGGGCGCTTTCCATCAGTCGCACAAAAACTTTATTCGTGCGCGCAGTGGTCGGCCAGTGGATCATGCGCACGCTGTCACCATGGACATATTCACGCACCGTGGATGCGTGGATGGTTTGCTCGGGCGCATTGCGTCGCGGCTGACCATCGCCAAAGGAACCCGATGGCACGATCGAGATCTCGGGGAGAGTCACCACTTGGGGCAGGACCAGGATCGAGGTCCGCTCGGAGGCGTGGATGGTGACATCGAATATCCCGAAGGGGTCGCCTGTCAAAATGTTTGCATCGCCGAGATAAAAAAGTCCGCGTTGTTTGCAGGCGGCGGTGACATTCCATTGATCGAAGAAACCCGCGCTGATGCTGGTGGAACGCGAGGCGTTGAATCCTGGAAGCGTGGAATGATCTTCGAATTGAATCCATGCGGCGGGTAATACAGATGTATTGGATAAGGTGATGCGTTCTTCTATTTGACCTCCGACCTGAATCCACCCCAAGCGGGTTTCCCGCCGCAATTGCAGACTCTCACCAAGTGAACGCGCCCAAAGATATGCACTGATGAGGATGCCGCTGAATGCGGTAAAAAGAAACATCCATGTGCGCGATGGTTGAACGAGCTGCAAAATCAATAACAGCACGACCATGACTGCAAAGACAGGTTGACGTAAACGAATGCGCGTCATTGAACGATTATAACTTTACAAACAGCATCAATCACCCTACGCAGGGAGGGTGTATGTAAATCATGTATGTCCTGTCATTCTGAGGAGCCGCTTTGTGGCGACGAATAATCCCTCCCTTTGTTTGAAATCATTTTGCTTTGGGCGGGGACGAGATCTTTCGCTACGCTCAAGGTGACGTGCCAACTTGCATACAGATTTGATCTGCAAACGTTAAAAAATTTTACTGTGCAATATTTTAAGGATTCTGTCACCATATTGTCCTCTTGCATCGGATGGGGGTTGGTGCTAAAATGCCGAACACTTTAGCCATATATACGGGGATGCAGTGCCCAGACGCCCATATTTGGCTCTAACATTTGTTCTAATTATGGAGAGATTTTAATGCGTTGTCCGTATTGCAAACACCACGATTCCAAGGTGCTCGATACCTCCCACGACAGTCACGGGGGAATCCGCCGCCGCCGTGAGTGCTTGAAATGCCGCCAGCGCTTTAGCAGCTACGAACGTCCGATCCTGGCCACACCGTTGATCGTCAAACAGGATGGCGGACGTGAAGAATTCGACCGCGAGAAACTGGCGCGGGGAATTCGCATTTCCTGCGCCAAGCGCCCCGTTTCAGCGGCGGACATTGAGCGCATGATCGGGCATGTGGAGACACAACTCCAAAAAATGGGCAAGGCTGAAGTTTCCTCCCGCGTGGTGGGCGACCTCGTGATGACCACCCTCAAGGAAGTGGACCAGATCGCCTACATCCGCTACGCCATTGTGTACCTCGGTCTGGATGACCTTCAGTCCATTCGCACAGAGATCGACCAGTTACTCGAAGATTAATTCAACGGCAAGGGCTCCCCTTCAAGGGGGAAATGTCTTTGCCGTTTTTATATCCAATCACGGAACGCAAATACAACAATCAGCGTAAGTGCAGACTGAAGTCTGCACTACGAAAACAATATATTTATTAGGAGAGTAAAGTATGGTTGCAAAATCCACCGAACCCAAAGTTAAGAATGGTCTTCTGCCCACGCCCGCCATGGCAAAGGGACTCCCGAAGGCTTCCCTGACAGACAATGCCCGCCAGGTATTGATGAAGCGTTATGTGCGCCGTGGTGATGACGGCAAACCCGCGGAGAACGTCGAAGAGATGTTCTGGCGTGTGGCCCACCATGTGGCGAAGGTCGAAGAACAATGGGGCGCCGACGTAGCCCAGCGCACCGTTGAGTATTACCACCTGCTTTCAAGCAAGAAGTTTTTCCCGAACTCTCCCACTTTTACTGGTGCGGGAACTCCGCTTGGGCAGTTGGCCGCGTGTTTCGTGCTCCCCATTACCGACGACATGGGACGCGATGGCGCGGGCATCTTCCAGACTTTACGCGATGCGGCTTTGATCCAACAGACGGGCGGCGGAAATGGATTCTCGTTCTCACGCCTGCGCCCGAAGGGTGCGCTCGTGCAGACCTCGGCAGGGCAGGCCACAGGCCCTGTGGGCTTCCTGCGCGTGTATGACCATGCCTTTGGCGAGATCGCCCAGGGCGGCACCCGCCGCGGCGCGAACATGGCCGTGCTGCGTGTGGACCACCCGGATGTGGAAGATTTCATCACCTGCAAGATCAACGAAAACTCGATCACCAACTTCAATATTTCCGTGGGCATCACCGATGCCTTCATGCAAGCTGTGAAAGAGGATAAGGAATGGGCGCTGCGTTTCCCCGACCTCGGCGAAATGAAGCACAGAGGTTTCAGCGGCACACTCGAACAAGCCGAAGCCGCTGGCATCACCATTCACACCTATAAGAAAGTGAACGCGCGCGAACTGTATAACAAGATCGTCAAGCAGGCGCACCACAACGGCGAGCCTGGTGTGCTGTTCCTCGATGCGGCCAATCGCGGGAATCCCGTTCCGCATTTGTATCCGCTTGAGGCGACAAATCCGTGCGGCGAACAATGGCTTGGACCGTATGAGAACTGCTGTTTGGGTTCTGTGAATTTGAATGAGCACTGCGGACCCGATGGCTCGGTGGATTGGGAAACCCTGCGTCAGTCGGTGGTGACTTCGACGCGTTTCCTTGATGATGTGGTGGAAGCGAATGCATATGTGCCCGCTGTGGCGCAGTTGAAGGAAGCCGCGCATCGCGCACGCCGCATCGGCTTGGGCATCATGGGTCTTGCAGATCTGATGTATCACGCGGGCGTGCGCTATGGCTCGAAGGAAGGTCAGGAATTCGGCGCGCAGGTGATGGAGTTCGTGCGTTTCCATGCGATGAAGACCAGCGTGGAACTCGCCGAAGAGCGCGGACCCTTCCCCGCCATCGAAGGTTCCATTTACGATATGGATGACATGAAGTGGCACGCGCCCAAATCGCTGGTCAACTATCAGAATAACTGGGGCAGGCCCGAGGTTACGTGGGATGCGATCGTCGATGGCATCAAGAAGCATGGCATCCGCAATGCCGCGCAGACCACAGTCGCCCCCACAGGAACCATCGCCACGGTGGCTGGCTGTGAAGGCTATGGCTGTGAACCCGTTTTCGCGCTGGCTTACATCCGCCACGTCAACGATAACGGCAAGGATCTGAAACTGACCTACGCCAGTCCGCGCTTCGATGAGGCGTTGAAGAAACTCGGCCTCGGTGAAGAGAAACGTCAGGAAATTGTGGAACAGGTGATGAACGAAGGCACCTGCCAGAACATCACTGAAATTCCACAGGCCGTGCGCGATACCTTTGTGGTCTCTGCGGATATCACCGCCGAAGAACATGTGCGCATGCAGGGCGCGTTGCAGGCCTTCGTGGATAACTCGCTTTCGAAGACCGTCAACTTCCACGAGAACGCCACCGAAGAAGATGTGGCGAAGGCGTACATGATGGCCTGGGAACTCGGCTGCAAGGGAATTACCGTGTATGTGACTGGTTCACGCGATAAGGTGGTTCTGGAAACCAAAGCCACTGCGGATAAGAAAGCGCCCGCATCTGTCGAACCGAAAACTGCTCCTGTACAACAGGCTGCTTCTACCATGCAGCCCGCAGCGACGATGTGGCATGGGACCAAGAAGCCGCGTCCCAAGGCGTTGACTGGCAAGACTTACAACATCGAAACGCCCGTGGGCAAGGCTTTCATCACCATCAACGAAAATGGCGGAACCCAGCCCTTCGAGGCATTCGTCAACACGGCCAAGGCTGGCTCTGAAATCGCCGCGGTCTCTGAGGCCATCGGCAGATTGATCTCTTACATTTTGCGCATGGCCTCCCCCGTCGCGCCCGTGGACAGAATGCGCGAGGTCATTGTCCAGCTCATCGGCATCGGCGGCGGACGTTCGCTCGGCTTCGGCATCAACCGCGTGCGCTCGTTACCCGATGGCATCGGTCAGGTGCTCGACCAGTACCTGCGTGAAAAGGACGGCGCTCCTGCTGAAGAAATAAAATCGAACGGGAACGGTCACCACGAAGAACCGCAAACCCACACCATGAAGATCGGCGACATTTGTCCCGAGTGCGGTGAGGCGGCGGTGGTGAATGAGGAAGGCTGCCGCAAGTGCT